>JAUVVQ010000052.1 GCA_030604525.1 Phycisphaerae bacterium
TACTCCTGATTTTGAAGATGAAAACTATTTGGCTTCTGAAGTTGATTACGCAATCGCTGAAAAAAGGGGAAAGGGAAATAAGTTTTCAATAATTACCTTAGTATTTGAAGAAAACGGTCAAAAGGGTAAAGTTCCAGACTTGCTAAAGACGTATGTTTGGAAGGAACCGAAGACAGACATAGAAGCATTACAAGAAATAATAAAGGCCTTACCTGTTAAAGTTGGCGACATATACTGGAAATAGATAAAGAAGAAATTGGTGACTGTGTATGATATTGATGGTGATAGGATATGACAAAAAACCGTTTATATTGCGGTGATAATCTTGATATTCTTAGGCGGTATATCACGGACGAGACAATAGACCTTATCTATCTCGACCCGTCGTTTAAGAGGTTGACTTTATGGCTAAGGCAGTTTACTTTATGATAAAGAAACCGGCTCTTCGGTGGTTTATTAAAGAAAAGGGGAAAAAATGGTTTGTTGCAAGAACTGCGGAGAAATTTTGGATCGGATTTGGTTTACGGCTTTAACTACTGAAGAATGGTCTTGGAGTGGTGAAGGTTTTAACGAATGTACTGCAAGACATAGTCTTGTTACAGACCCGGAACAACCTGTTCTGTGCCCGTACTGTGAAAGTGTTGTGGGTACAGGCTTAGACTTCGGTTTTGGCCAACGTACAAAACGGTAAGAGAAAGTATTTCTCGAAGCTTGTTGACCATAGGCATTTACTTAAACTCTTTGCAAAAAGGGGGACTTTTCAATGGAACCAGATACATCACAAGTGATTAAAAGCAAAAGTCGGATCAACTACAACTATTCAACGGTTAAGATAACTCGGAGTCGGATAGAGAAGGGGTTAATAGCTATTCCAATGTTTTTGTCTAAGTGGTTTCCCGAATATAATACTAACGTCAAGGTTTATTTGGATGAATCAGACGTTTTACATGATAAAAATTACTCTTCATACCAAAGTGCTACCCGTGAGTGCAGAATCGGGGGGATGGCAGAATGGTTTAAACAAAATAAGATCAAGTCCGGTGATGAAATAGTGATTCAATTAATAGATAAAGAAAGCTTCACTTACAGGTTAATTCCAGAACGTATGTTTGTTGAAAAAACTCAAGAGCTTCAAGAAAATCTTGATACATCAGGGGATGAGATAGAAGCTTTAGACAAAGTTACGAGTCTTTCAAACTGGACGGCTTTGGACAAACAAAGAGTTATTCTTAAAGAGTATCACAGGATAGTTACAACCATGCCCTTGGAAGAAAGGGGATATATAAAACATCGCTCAAGACAAGCCAGAGAAAGCGTGCCGTCTAACATAAGACTTATGTTGGGTGATATTTATCAAGGTCATTGTCAAGTGTGCGATTTTTGGTTTCTAAAGAAAGATGGTAACCCGTATTTTGAAATGCACCATATTGATCCATTAAAAGCTAACCATCCAAAGAATCTTGTTTTAGTTTGTGCAAACTGCCATAGGCAATTTGAGTATGCAAACGTAATTCACAAGTTCAATAAGCAAGATTGGCTTATCAGGATTTCTTTCAACAGGAGGGCATACCCTGTAAACCAAGTGTTCCTAAAAGAGAAATTGGAGGAATCATTTAAAGAACTCTTTATCTGAGGGTTCTAATATTTTCTTGCTAATGTCAAAAAAGATTATGATGAGGATTTATCTTTGAAGGAATATAGAGATTTGCTGCGAGCCGTGTTCAAAGAAACCTATAAGAAGTTAGTCACTGGTGGTCGGGTCTGTATAAACATAGCCAATCTTGGTAGAAAACCCTACATACCACTTCATAGTTATATTATTAAAGATATGCTAGATATTGGTTTTTTTATGAGAGGTGAGATTATATGGAATAAAGCATCGAGCGCTAGTGCTTCCACGGCTTGGGGTAGTTGGATGTCTGCCGGCAATCCGGTATTGAGAGATATTCACGAATATATTCTGGTTTTTTCCAAAGAATCCTTTTCAAGAAAAAAAGGAAACAAGAAAAATACTATATCCAAAGAGCAATTTCTCGAATGGACAAAAAGTGTTTGGACATTTTCAGCTGTTTCTGCCCGCAGCATAGGACATCCAGCACCTTTTCCGGTGGAATTACCATGCCGTCTGATTCAGCTCTATACTTTTGAGGGGGACGTTATTCTTGACCCATTTATTGGCAGTGGTCAGACGGCAATCGCAGCAATCAAAGCCAATCGCCACTATGTTGGGTATGATACGAATGAGGACTATGTTAAGTTGGCTGAAAAAAGAATCAGAGAGTTTGAATTTGATTTTAAAGCTCCCGGATTATTTGAGTTTGAAGACCAAAAGAAGCACAGTAAGAACTCCATAGTGTCTATCGCCAAGTGAAAAGTCGTGTTTCGTGGCCCTGCATCACGTTGGGTGCAGGGTGGGCCATAATAATATCAAAAATCAAAATGCAAAATGTAAAAATGATGAGATTGCCGCGTCGCTTCGCTCCTCGCAATGACATTCCATAGGAAAGCAAAAACCTCCAACGTAAAGTTGGTGAAAAGAATAAAGCAACTTCGTAAAGACAAGAACCCCCCAACGTAAAGACAAAAACCCCCAACGTAAAGTTGGGGGCTAAGCGAGGCGGAACGCTCTGTGGAAGCAGAGCTTATTTTTTTTAAATAGATTCCTGCCCCTGCTCCCCGCTTCCGCGGGGACAAGTTTACCCCTGCAAAAGCAGGGGCAGGGGTGACAATCCTGCGCAGGAATGACAAAGTGGCGCTTGCGCAGGAATAACAAGAATGAAGATTGCCGCGTCGCTTCGCTCCTCGCAATGACGATGCGACAGAAACGTTCGAGGGCAGGGGGGGATATCGAAAGTAGAGGTTGATTATATTCGTAGGCCAGATCCTTCGGCTGCGCTCAGGATGACAGAAGGAGGCAGCGTGGGCCTATGGCCGAGGAGAGTAGAGAAGGAGGAGGCCAGAGATTGCTTCGCTTCGCTCGCAATGACAGAGAAGGGCAATAATAATATCAATTCTCCAAAGGTGGGCGCAAGCGAAAGTAAAAATGCGGAAACCCGATAAGTCGGGAAGATGAGGTAGAAGTTAGAGGGCAGAAGGCAAGGCAGTCGGCAAAGGCGGCTTCGAAATCGAAAATTCTTGATTGTTCCAGGAAATTTTGTAAGATTATTGATGTCGGACAGTGAAAAATATGCTTTTAAAAATGATTGCCGACACTTTTTCGAGGAAAGCAGATGTTGGATTTGGAATCGCTGTTTAATCTCAGTTATGGAATGTGTATCATCAGTTCCAAAAAGGACGGTGAATACAACGGCTGTATCGTTAATACGGTTTTCCAGATAGTTCCTGAGCCGCTGACATTGGCGGTTAGTGTTAATAAAGAAAATTTGACTCATAAATATATTACAGAAAGTAAAGTTTTCACAGTTTCCATTCTTGCGGAAGATACGCCTATTTCTTTTATAGGGAGGTTTGGTTTTAGAAGCGGCAGAGATATAGATAAGTTCGAGCAGGTAAATTTCAGGATTGGCCAAAGCGGTGTGCCGGTTGTTTTGGATAACACGGTGGGATTTATCGAAGCTGAAATTATTAAGATAATTGATGTAGGAACACATACTCTTTTTATCGGCAGGATTATGGCCTGTGAGACTATTGATGACAGTAAAGTTCCGATGACATATAATTACTACCGTGATGTTAAGCATGGCAGGACGCCGCGGACTGCGGCGACTTATATCGAAAAGAAACCGAAATCTGAACTGGAGACTAAAGAAATGAAAAAGTATAAATGTAATTTATGCGAATATGTTTATGACCCAACAGTTGGGGACCCGGATAACGATGTGAATCCAGGGACTGCTTTTGAGGATTTGCCTGATGACTGGGTTTGTCCTGAGTGCGGCGCCAGCAAAGACGAATTCGAGCTGGTAGAAGATTAAACGTACCATTAAGAAGGAAATATGCGATGTTACAGGATGGCTAAAAAGGTGTGATTATCCAACGTGACAAAAAAAGCTATGCTGTAGCTCCACATATTCCGTGTGGAGTTGTTCAGCCGGAAACGTTGCGGAAACTGGCTGATGTGTCGGAGAATACGGGGCACAGGCGCTGAAGGTTTACACAGAAGATGATTTTCCGGAAGTCTATTCTCTTGTTAAAAGCAACCTTAAAAAGTTGGTTGATTTTTCGTAGTCGGGAGTTCGTTAGCATATAAGTGTTTAGGTTGCCGTAGGCCGCGATTCGACACAACATTTATTACGCAGGAACGGAGTAAGAAGAGGGAAGAAGGCGGGGCGGAATGAAATAAAGGCACATTTTTTCCCGTCGCTTACGCTCCGGGCTTTTTTGGGGGGGATAATAATAGCAAAAATCAAAATGCAAAAAGCAAAAAAGATGAGATTGGCACGTCGGGTTAAAAAAAAAGGGACAACCCCAACGTAAAGACAAAAACCCCTAACGTAAAATTGGTAAAAAGAATAAAGCAACTCCGTAAAGACAAAAACCCCAAAACGGTTCGCCTTCGGCGAAAAAATAGCGTATAGCGTATAGCGGGCAGCGTTTAATGGACAGTGGGTTCGCCTGCGGCGAATCTTACTGTCTTGTGAAGTTTATCTGTCCGGTTTGTTCGGTGAGAAGTGTTTTTCTATCCAGCCGTGCCTGAGTCCTTCACGGTTATCGAAGTATTTGATGTAAGGTTTAATATCGATAACGGGAGTTTTATCCAAGATATCAACCTCTGTAAAATAGAGTTTGTTGGCCTGTATGCTTTTTATTTTCACAATCGAAATCCCTATATGATTTGGCCGATGCGGACTTCTTATCGAAAATATGCCGTGCCTGTCCTTCTCAAGGTAAGGGGTACCCTCAATGTCCTCGGTTTTTGATTCGTGAAAATAATAAAGCAGTATTGCGTGACTGAAGCCGTCCAAATCCTTCAATCCTTTTTCATACTTCTTGTTTAACTCAATATGTGCCTCAACGCCGGCTTTGAAAATCCCCTGAATCGGTATATCTTTAGTATTCTTGTATGGTGAATGGACTATGCCGATAGGATGTATCTTTATTGTTTCCATAATTTTCCCCTTTGCTACGACGAAAAAACCAGATTCCCGCTTGCGCGGGAATGACAAAATGCGGGAATGACAAAATGTTGTTTGGCAAAATTTGTCACCAACGCAAAATAAGGACTTACGAACACAGCAACGCTGTCGTATTAAATAACAAAACCGGTCTCAGTGGATGACTTTATTAAGCGGATAGGTTATGATGCCTGATGCCCCGGCTCGTTTCAGGGCCGGCACCAAATTACGTTCCACTTTCCCTTCGATTATTACTTCCATCGCAATATAATCAGAATCAGCCAGATTCGACATCGTAGGACTTTTCTCCGCTGGAAGAATATCCAAGACCTTCTGCAAATCCGACTTTTTGATGTTCATTTTAAGCCCGACCTTGTCTCTCGCATCTATCGCTGCGTTAAGAAGAATCGAGATGTCCTCTATTTTCTTACGCTTAAACTTGTCCTTCCAGGCATCTTTGTTAGCTATCAGCCGGGTCGTCGAAGTGATGACCGTATCAAGAATTCGGAGATTATTCGCTTTAAGCGACCTTCCGGTCTCCGTGAGCTCGACTATCCCGTCAACCAATCCTGCCTTTGCCTCCGTTGCTCCCCAACTGAATTCCACCTTCACACTTATACCCTTATCTGCAAAGTAATTTCTGGTGACAGTAACAAGCTCGGTAGCGATTATTTTACCCTCAAAGTCTTCCAGCTTGCTGATGTTCGAATCGATAGGGACGGCAAGCACCCACCTGGCGGGTCGGCTCGTCGATTTGCTGTAGCGAAGCTCCGATACCTCAACTACTTCAGAGTCGTTCTCCTTTATCCAGTCATAACCGGTTATTCCGGCATCCAGAACGCCGTCTGCGACATACCTGCTCATCTCCTGCGCTCGAAGCATAATCGCTGAAATTTCCTCGTCTTCTATATCCGGTACGTAATTTCTCTCTGTATTAGCGATATTTAATCCCGCCTTTTTGAAAAGCGATATTGTTGCGTCCTGTAAACTACCAGCGGGTATCCCTAATTTTATTATTTGTTCAGCCATCCCTAAATCACGTTCCTTTCTTTACTTTTTACTGCTTTTGCTCTTTGTTTTCTTCTTTCTCCCTGTTCTGGCCTTCGTCTTGGTCTTTTTTTCTGTTTTCGTCCCGGCCTTAGGCCTGGAATGTTCACTTGCCCTTCTCAAGAGAGTGTAAAATGCGTAACCATCGCGGGAAGCTATCTGCCTCGTCAGGAAACCCTCTATATCCGTATTATCAGCTTCCGGATGTACAAGCTCTTTTTCCCTCAGATACTCTATCATCCGTCTGGTAAGTGGTATAGTATGCGCCCCTATAGACGTCAGTATGCAATAATTTATTGCAAAAGGGCTTATACTGGCCAGCTTCTCCAGAATTTTCTTCGCCGAGCGTTTGCCCATCTCATGCAAGCGTTTCAAACTGACAGTATTATATTCAATGAATATTGATCTCAAAACGGAAGTCAGTACCTCAGCCGTCTCCCTTGTCCTTGCTGTGTCCTCTCCAAGGTTTTCCACTATCTCTTCTATCGATGACGTCCGAAGGTCATTCGAATCTACAAAATAATCGCCAAAAGCTCTGATTGCGGATTTGGTTTCCTTCAAAGTCATTTTTTCACTGACAATCCCGTAAATCAAAGCATCTACGGGCTCATCGTATTTAACCTTTTCGGGTCTGGAGTATTGACGCTTTAACAAACGGAATAATTTGTTGACTTTTTTCGAATATTCTTTGCTGTTCTTCATAAAAATTCTTTTTGAACCTCACTAAAATCAAAATACTCAAGCGTGTAATTTCTATATTTACTCAATCAGTCCTGCTCTTTTTCCTTTAGTTCCGTCTCCCGGCGTTCCTGAGACAATTGCTCTATTATATGCATCGTCTCAATCGCCTTTTTAAAGTCTTCATCTTTGTGAAAGCGCAAAACAGGACAAAATTTACTTTTTAACTTTTTAGCCAATAGAGATTGTATCCGGCTTCTTGCGTGTTTGATTGCCGAGAAAGTCTTACCGTAACCTTTCTCGTTGCCGAAAAAACTTAAGTATACTTCCGCACTGCGCAAGTTCGGCGTAAGCTCTACCCGTGTAACGCTCACAAAACCTTCTATCCGCGGGTCGTTAAGGTGATGAGATACCGCCTCGATGACCACCTCTTTAATTACTCGCGAAACCCTTTCTTGTTTTCTTGTGGCCATAGTTATTAATGTCTAAGAAAATTAAAAGGTATGATTACAGCTCGCGGGCTACCTCTATTATTCTATGAAAAGCGAACACGTCGCCTTCCTTAATATCATCAAATTTAAATACCTTAATCCCGCACTCCATCCCGGACTTCACTTCCCTGACATCGTCCTTAAATCGCTTAAGGGATTCAAGCTTAAGATTATCCTGTATTATAATATTGTCACGTATCAAACGAACCTTGGCGTCTCGTCTTGCCACGCCCTCGTTGACATAACATCCTGCTATCGTGCCAATCTTCGATATTTTAAAGGTTTCTCTTACCACCGCCTGGCCGACAGATTCCTCTTTTTCCTCCGGCTCCAAAAGACCAGACATCGATTTTCGAAGCTCTTCGGTTATCCGATAGATGACATTATAAAGACGTATTTCTACACCTTTCTCTTCGGCCAGGCGTGCTGCTTTTCTCTCACTGACCACGTGGAATCCTATTATAATTGCGTTAGACGCCTCTGCCAGCACGACGTCACTCTCTGTAATGCCTCCGGGAGCCGCATGAAGTATCTTTATTTTCACCTCGTCCGTATTTAATTCCGTCAGATATTGCTTCAGGACATCTACGGAACCTTGTACGTCTGCCCGGATTATAATGTTAAGCTCTTTGACTTTACCTGCCTCTATCTGGGTGAATAAGTTATCAAGAGTTACCCGACTGCGTTTTGCCAGAGACTCTTCCCGCCAGCGGGCCTGTATATCCTCTGCTGCATTTTTAGCTTTGTTAATGTCATCAAGACAATAAAACTTGTCTCCCGCCTGCGGCACATCATCCAGTCCTGTTATCTCAACAGGCGTTGAGCTGACCGCTTGTTTTATGTCTTTGGCGAAACTGTTTCTAAGACTCTTAACCCTTCCGAAGGTTCCCCCAGCCAGGACCACGTCGCCCTTACTCAGTTTTCCCTCCTTAATCAGTAACGTCGCAACCGGTCCTCGTGTCGATGACATTTTGGCCTCCACTACCCAACCCGTAGCGGGGATAGTATCATCTGCATTCAGTTCCAGTAATTCCGAGCTGTAATCTAAATGCTCCAGCAAATCACTTATACCCTCGTCTGTAACAGCGCTTGTCTTGACAACATCAATGCTGCCTCCCCATTCAACCGGTACTAATTCATGTTCGGATAATTGGGAGTAAATACGGTTTATATCGCACCCCGGCAAATCTATCTTATTTAATGCCACAAGTATCGGCACATCCGCCGCCTGTGCATGATGTATTGCTTCGACGGTTTGAGGCATCACTCCGTCATCGGCAGCCACCACCAAAACTACTATATCGGTCATATTAGCGCCGCGTGCCCGCATTGCTGTGAACGCCTCGTGACCTGGGGTGTCTAAAAAAGTTACCTTTTTGTTTCCCCAGTTGATTTGGTAGGCGCCTATATGCTGTGTTATACCGCCTGACTCACCTTTCCTAACGTGGCTCGAACGTATCTTATCCAGAAGACTCGTCTTGCCATGGTCAACATGACCAAGCATTGTTGCTACGGGTGAGCGTTTACCTGATTTTGGCCGAGCACGATTGGCAAACTCCTCCGCTATATCTTCTACTAAAGTTTTCCTTCGCTCTACAGTCAGCTCTATGCCCAGCTCAAGCGATACAAGTTCCGCTACATCAGATGTAACAGACTGATTCGCTGTCGCCATAACACCCTGTTCCATCAATTTTCTGATAATATATGATACCTTCACCCCCAACGCCGCCGACAAGTCTTTAACCGTTATCGGCTCAATGACGCTTGCATACCTGGGTCTTTCGACTGCCTTACTTACCCTCTTGCTCTTTGAGGCAATCTTCCGTGACGGCCTTGCTCGAAGACCTTTGCCCACAGCCGCATCAAGTCGCGCACGTCTCTCTTCTATGTCTTTTTGACGCCACTTACGCCTTACTTGGAGACCTTCACCGCTGTCTTCCCCACCGTGTTTATGGGGATGAGATTTAGCTGGCTTTTTTTGCTTTAAATCTTTCCCTAACTGTTCGCCTGGTGGAATTAACGGCTCGGTTATTGGTGCATCATAACTTTTTCGCGTCTTCTTCCTGGATTTTGGCTCTGTTCCCTGCTTATCCTGAGCTTTCGGCCTTGGCCTGGCCGGCTTCGGCTTACCTACTCGTGTTATCCGTGGACCGCTCGGCCTGGCCGGCTCCGGCTTACCTACTCGTATTATCTGTGGACCGCTCACCTTGGCCAGCTTCGGCTTCTTAAGTAACGGACCTGCAGGCATTATCTGCTCGGGTACCTTCTTCCTGGATTCCTTCTTCTTCCTCTTCGTCTTTTTCCTGGGACCTGCTTTCTTTGCAACTTCCTGGACCACCGATGTATCTGCCTGGCTTGTTGCAGGTCCTGCTTTCGCTTCTAATTTCTCTTTCTTAGCGGTGCTCTCTGTTTCTTTTGCCCTGGTTTTGCCCCCGGCTTTCTTGACCTTCTTCTTTTTTTTCTTCTTCTTGCGTACTTCTTTAAGGTTTACCTTTTTTGAGCTCTCTACCGTTGTAACATTCTGACCTTCGCTGAACCACTCTCGTATCGTCGCCGCCAAGCCGGCTGAAATCGTTGACATATGATTTCTGACGTCGATACCTTCATCCCTGCATTTCTTCACTATCGCAGGGCTTTTGACGCCAAGCTCTTTGGCCAAAATATATACTCTTGTCGTTGCCATAAATAAACACTTATAAAAAGATGAAAAAGTTAATATTCAAAAGCTTTTAAAGGAAAACTGAATTACAAAATCAATCTTTTGTCTCCGGCGTATTTTTCCCCTTCGATGTCTTAGTTTCTTTAGCCATTATGTTTTCGGCCTGTCGCTGCTTTTCCTCTAATTCCAACCGTTTTACTTCTTTCTTCGCCGCCGAAAGAATCTTCTTTGCTGTCTGTGAAGCTATACCCAAATCTTTGACTAACGGCTCAACGCCTATTTCATCCAAATCCAATATCGATATTACTCCAAGTGCAATAAGCTTATCAACCATTGTATCGTCAGCTTCCTTCTCGCTTCTGACACATTTCGTCAACAGCTCGATACCATTGTTGTATTCTTCCGGCGTCAAAATATCAATATCCCAGCCCGTTATCCTTGCCGCCAGCCGAACATTCTGTCCGTGCTTGCCTATGGCTAAACTAAGCTGATCCTCATCAGCCACCACAGTTGCCTTTCCTAATTCAAAACAGAGAGCGATTTCACTCACCTTCGACGGCATCAGCGCATTTGTAATCAGAATCTGCGACGACTCATTCCATCGGACTATATCTATTTTCTCTCCTCCTAATTCCTCAACGATATTCTTAATTCTGCTTCCCCTTACGCCTACACAGGCGCCTATCGGGTCGACCTTTTCATCCAAAGATGATACAGCAACTTTGGTACGGTATCCCGCCTCTCTTGCCAAAGCTTGTATCTCTATAATTCCCTCGGCCATTTCCGGGACTTCCTGTTGGAACAACCGGCGGATGAAGTCGGGATGAGTCCGCGAAAGTATGATTTTTACTTCGCTGGAAACTGCCTTAACATCAATTATCAAACAACGGACCCTCTCTCCGACTCGATAGGTTTGACCGCTTATCTGCTCTGATTTCGGCATCAGTGCTTCTGTTCGATGGTCAAGGTCGATTATTAAAGTGCCGCCGTCATATCTTACCACGGCACCACTTACTATCTCAAACTTCCGATGGGTATACTCTTCATAAATACTGCTTCGTTCATCTGCTCGTATCTTTTGTATCATTACCTGCTTAGCTGTTTGAGCTGGTATCCGGCCAAGCTGCTTGATATCTATCTGCTCGCCATCCTGAAATACGCTTATCGTACCGTCCTCGCGGTCAATCTGGACTGATATTTCACTGTCTGCGTGCCCGAAGTGCTTCCGGGTCGCTGATACCATAGCTTCTTCCAAATCCAGAAATATTGATTCCTTGTCGATTTTTTTGTCACGGGCAATATTTTCTACGATTCTTAATAGCTCCTGATTCATACTTTTCTTTTGTCCTTAAACAACGCCTGTTTTTATGACCGCTTATAAAAATACAAAATATTTCCAAAAAAAAAAATGGAAACCTTCAACGTTTCCACTTCCACATCGAAAATAACTCTTCTGTCAACAAATTCCCTTACATCCCGCATCTCCTGCCAAAATCATCCTTGAGAAGGATACCACCTTTGGGAACCTGCCCGCAAATACCATGCTCTTTTCGACATCGAAGCAGAAACAAAGTTTCAAGGGCCACCATTTGTGCAAATAAAAAGCTATGCACGTTAATTCTCCGCTTGCTTCGCTGCGTTTGTATTAATCCTTATTTTCATTCAATCACCTTTTTAACCTGGTAGCCATTAATACTTATTATTAAAACAATTATATTTAAATCGACCGGCTTGTCAAAGAGAATAACTTTTTTAAAAAAATTGTTTAATTACCTGCAAAAATTCCAAACACGTCTAAAGAAGCGACAGTTTGAACCGGTGGTATTAAAATCGCAAAAATAGAAACTCCCAATACAGAAACGTCCCATAAAATACGCCTTTTTTGCCGTCGAAACCCTATCTGTTGTCTCTCTAATTAGTCGGCTGCGCCTGATTTCCTGCCTTCTAAAACTGTAAATAAAAATCACAAATCTATTGACAAAAATTAAGGTCAAAATGCGGTAACTGTCTCGAAACAAAGAGCTTACAAGAGTAAAACTGTCGTCGTCGCCATCTTCCTGAGATGAACTCTTCCAATTCTAAAAACGTATACTTTTTTTGTCCCCGACGCAAATGAATGAAAGATATTTGAAAACGGCAAACTAAAGCTATGTCCTTTATTGGCCGATACTTATCGTGTAGTAATACGTTTAAACAAGCCCTTGTGTTTTGGTCTTAATAATGTATATACCTCAAAGAGAACGCACTGCTTCGGTTGCAGCCGCTTCTTACGCAGCCGACGGGGACGGAGTCTGAATTTCTCACTAAAATAAATAAAACCGCACAAATTTTCGAAAGGGATAATTCAAGCAAATGAAAACTTTGATAACTGGCGGGGCTGGGTTCATTGGCTCACATCTCGCCGAAAAACTTTTAAAACTGGATTACGAAGTAACTGTCCTCGACAACCTAAGTACCGGCTCGCTCGATAACATCAGTAACTGTAAAAAACAAGAAAACTTCCAGTTTATAAAAGGAAACATCAGGGACGGGAATTTGGTGGACGAGGTGTGCAGGAAAAACGACCTTGTCTTCCATTTAGCGGCTGCCGTCGGTGTTAAACTCATTGCTGACGACCCCGTTCATACGATAGAAACCAACATCGCAGGAACAGAAGTCGTCCTCGATATGGCTAATAAATACAAAAGAAAAACCTTCATCGCTTCCTCAAGTGAAGTCTATGGAAAAAGCGAGGTTCTCCCCTTCGAAGAAAACGGTAACATCATTCTCGGAAGCACGATTTTCTCGAGATGGTCTTACGCCTGCAGTAAAGCTATTGATGAATTCCTCGGCTTCGCTTTTGGCCGGCAGTATGGCCTCGACGTCATAATTGGAAGATTTTTCAATACCATCGGACCAAGACAAACCGGCAAATACGGTATGGTCATCCCGCGATTTGTAGAAAGCGCTTTGAATAATGAACCTCTGATAGTTTACGGCACTGGAGAGCAAAGAAGGTGCTTTTGCTATGTAAAAGACGTTGTTGAAGCCGTCATTGGCTTAATGAGCTGTAAAAATGCCCCTGGGAAAATCTACAACGTCGGCTCCACGGAAGAAATCAGTATAAACCAGCTCGCTGAAAAAATCATAAAACTTACAAACAGCAAAAGCAAAATAGAACACATCTCCTATCAGGAAGCTTACGGGGTCCCCATTGAAGATATGTTCAGAAGACTTCCCTCCCTCAAGCGTATTAAAAATACTATTGGCTGGGAGCCCAAAACAAACTTGACCGATGCTCTAAAGCACATTATAAAGCATTTTGAAATGTCTAATAAAAAATAATTTCCCCTAAACCCGCATTTCCCAAGTAAACAGTGACAAATGAATTGAATTATGATAGTATAGAGCTTATGGAGACCACTCAAGCCAGTTTTGACTATTCTGAATTGGAGAACCCAATGGGTGAAAGAAGCAA
>JAUVVQ010000017.1 GCA_030604525.1 Phycisphaerae bacterium
ATGTTGCGAAGTCTTATTACCAAGAGCAGAAAGAACTCTGGTTGCCTGTTTGTCCAAAGCATCCATTGATCTCAATAATGGTGTTTTCTTATCAAGTGCCAAACCGGTATATGAACAAAACGCGTTAGAGAAATTACTGTTTGGTCATTATGGCTAACTGCATTTGGGTATATTTTTTTCTGAGAATTCTGACCAGGGCAGTATGCCGGAGGTCATTTTTTATCATTTGTCCTACTTCCTGTTCGAGGTTTACATCGTTCCCGTTTGCTTTAACGGGAGTATTTTTTAGCTGAATAAGGACGGGCTCGATTTCTTTGAGGTTCACCGGGCCGGACGAATTTAACGCTTTTGCAAGTGCCTGGTCGAATTTGACGTCGTATCTTCGATATCCCGGTGTTTGTAAATTTGCGATGTTGTTTGCAGTTGCTTTTTGCTTTAGCGTTTCAGCTCTTAAAGCTGATTCAAGCAAATCGACCATATTTATATTGCTGCTCACGTCGGACTCCATGTTACGAAAGAGAATTTTTCTTAATGAAGATGTTGTGCAATAATCGTGCCAGTTAGGAGATTCCTGTTGATTTCTGCGGTCTGAAAGGTGTTTTTCGCCTTATAAAAGGGCTTTGGCTCGTAAAATGTGCCTTTTGGCCTAAAACAGAGACGTCAGGATTTTATACAGGTTGATGTTTTTTTTTACAACCCGTGTTAACAGAGGAAGATGTATGAGCTCGTTTGATCGCTCGGAAAATCCTTCCCGGTTAGAGGAATATCTTTCCATTTCCGGCGGTAGATTAAGGGGGTTTTAGTTTTATTGTTTATTTTGTAATTAACGTAACTTGTTTTCAGGAAAGGTCTTAGGGATTTAAGTGGTTCGGAGGGTTAATGGTGGTATGGCAGTTGCTCTAATAACGGCAGCAGGAAAAACAATATGGATGTAAGTTCTCTAAATATAGCTAATATAGCTAATATAGGTATGAACATTAACCGCTATGAAGGCCTTGAGGGTAGTTCATCAGGCGAGAAGGGGGAGGTGTGTTTTCGTATAGAAGATGCCAGGCAGGATTTCCCCTGTGAAGCCATTGAGCCCAATAGCTGTTTTACTGTTAGTCCAAATTCCCAGCCAAAAACAGGTGCGGGCGATGTAAGCGGCAAAGATGGGGTAGAAGGTGGAGAGAGAGCGTCCGATAATGAAAGCCCTGTTGTTAAGTCAACCCAGAAACAAGTGGCTGATGGACCTGCTGCTCCCTTCGAGGTTATTGGTGGAGATGTGGCCGGAGTGGAGAGTGGCGCAGCGGGGCGAGCGCAAATGGAGGATTCTGGGAATTACACCCTGGCTGCTCTTTTCAAAAGCGGCCAGCTAACGCTGGAACAGTTTAATTCGCTCAAAGCTCGTATTTTAGTTTCTGCTTCTGAAGGAAACGGGGCTGAGTCCGCCTTAGGCGGATTAAAGCCGGGTGCGGTTGCTGAGCTGGTTGCAAATTCCTCTCCTGAACTTTTAGCTTCATTGAATGTCAAGGAAGGTTTGCCGGTTCATAAGGGTAATGTCCTCGATCCTGGTGAAGGAGGAGCCGGGGAAACATTGGCTTTGAGTGCAGAGGTCAAAGAGCTTTTAAGCTCTGCAGCGGGGCAGGCGGGAGAGGTTAATTCAGGGGCGTTAAAGGCAATTGCGGAGCGTTTAGGGGTTACAGTAAAGCAGTTGTTGGAGAAATATGGTGGCCAGAATTCCGAGCTTGAGAAGATTGCTGTTGCTCTTGAAGGCACGGGCGAAGAGCAGGAATCGCTCGGGAAAGCAGTTTCAGATGGGAAAGTAGTTTCAGAGGGGAAAGTAGTTTCAGAGGGGAAAGTAGTTTCAGATGGGAAAGCAGTTTCAGGTGTTTTCAAGGGGGCTGATGCGGAGATTTTGAGTTTTCAAGGGGCTTCAGACGGTCAGAAGGTTGAGCCAATAGCACAAGGCCAAGGCGGCCAGAAGTCCGGTGTTGTGTTTAAGGTAGAAACTGCTCTTGCAGATGGAGCAGCCAAACCTGGGCTCAATAAAGAGGCCGAAGCTCCTCACGCAGGGCTTCCTGAGGGCGAGGCAGGTTTCCTCAAGCCGGCGGTGAATAGGACAGGGGAGAATCAAGCCGGGTTGGGTGAGGGTAAGGTAAATATAGGTGAGCTCAATAGCGGTAAGGATGTTTCAGCTAAGTTAGGGGGTAAGGAAGCGGGTCTTGAGTCCGCCTTGGGCGGATTGGGAGCGAAGCATTTATCTTCAGAAAATCATAGCGGCTCTTCCGGGCAGGCAGTTGAATCCTTTACCGTAGAGTCTTTATTGCAGAAATCACAGCAGTCGCATCAGGGCGGTGGTGAAGTTAACACTTCGGAATTTTCTTCGAAGAACAGTATCGGTTCAGCATTTGGAGAGGCGGTATCCGGCAGCGGGGGCGGAGTAGAAGCTGCAGGGACGAATGTTTCATCCGGGGCTGGAGGGACAAATGCGAATACTCTGCTTAATGCAACATCAGCAGAAGTTGGAGTGCAGCTGCAGGAAAGCATACGCAGCAGTATAGGCAGCGGCAGGGGACAGATAACGGTTCAGCTTCATCCGCCTGAACTCGGAAAAGTCTTTTTAAGGTTTGAGGAAGAAGGAGGGGGACTCAACGGGTTTTTGCAGGTTAGTAAAGCAGAGACCCGTTACGATATCGAGCAGGCATTGCCGGAAGTAATTCGTAACCTTTCGAATTCAGGGATACAAATCAGGCATATTGAAGTTACAGTTGTAGAGCAAAACCATAACCAGCAGCAGGGATTTAAGGACCAGTTATTAAATGAGGATGGCTGGCGTGAGGGAGATGAGCAGCAGGAGATGAGCTTTGAAGGGCAGGAGCAAAAAGCAGAGGGTGATGATGCTCACGGCGATTGGAGGGCTGAGAATACGGGTGAGCCGCCAGATTTCAGTGAATCTGCGGAGCAGCTTTATAGCGGCAGCTTGTTCGATGTCTGGGTGTAAAAGTATTTGATTTTGCTTTGCCGGTTATAGAGATATTTTTTAGTTAATTTTTTCCAGGCACTAAAAATGGTCCCCAGCACTATTTTGGGCTGAAAATAAAATATGTGCCGGGCGAAAGGTTTATATGTGTGATGAAAACATCTTTAAAGCAGAAAGTAAGGGAGGTGCGAAAAGCGAAGGGCTTGGTGGATTCGAGATAAATGACCGCAAGGCGATGAAGGATGGTTCTGTTTGCTTCGGGCGGGGCAGGGGTGGTCAGCCGCAGTTATTTATTTCTCGTCAGAATTTGCCGGGATTTCTTCTTGAGTCTTTTGAGGCGGTTGAAGCCGGCCGCATTGAGGAGGGGCTGGGAATACTTAATGATGAAATGATTGCAGAGATTTGCGAGCTTGTTGAAAAGGATAAAAAACGTATAGATGTAATATTTGTCATTGCAAAACTTTTTTATTCAGCGGGTCGGGTCGATGAAGCGGGACAGTGGTATCGGAAATTAGCCGAGCGTTGTGAGCATCCTTTGGTTTATAACCAGCTTGGTAATGTCTGCAGACAACAGGGACGTTTGACGGAAGCAATTCGATATCGCCGGAAAGCTCTGAAACAGGACCCGGATAATGCGGATTATGTTGCTAACCTTGGAGTATTAAAGGTATTAACGGGAGAAGTTCACGAAGGGCTGGAGCGGATACAGGAAGCGATAGCTAAGGCGCCGAGGCAGGGGCGGTTTCATTCGTGTCTTTTGATAAATCTTCATTACTTATCGAACCTGGATATGGGACTTCTTTTTGAAGAGCATAAGCGCTTTGGCAGGATTTATGCGCCTGTCGGTAAGTCCCGCCTCTCTTTTGATAACGCACCGGATGCCCAGCGGAGGTTGCGAGTTGGTTATATATCGCCTGACTTTCGAATGCATTCTGTGATGTATTTTTTTGAGCCGTTATTAGAGAATCACGACCGCCGGGCGCTAGAGGTTTTCGCCTATGGGAGTGTTGAGATTGAAGACAAGGTTACAGGACGGTTGAAATCTAAATTCGACCACTACCGTGACATACGGAGGATGGCAGATAAAGCAGCTGCAAATTTAATTGCAGACGATAAGGTAGATATTCTGGTTGATTTGTCGGGGCATACGGCGGGGAACCGCCTTGGGGTATTGGCGTTTAAGCCGGCACCGATACAGGTCAGTTACCTTGGTTATCCCGATACGACAGGGATGGAACAGGTGGATTATCGTTTAAGTGACAGTATAGCCGACCCATTGGAGTCCCAGCAGTTTTATAGCGAGGAATTGGTTTATCTGCCAAATGGATTTTTATGTTACAGACCGATTGACATTGATGTTCCCGTTTCCAAACTACCGTCGGCAGAAAAAGGATATATGACTTTTGGTTCGTTTAATAACAGTGCGAAGGTAAATCCTCTTATTGTGGCACTTTGGGCTGAGGTTCTTCGCCAGATAGAGGATTCGCGGCTGATTTTGAAATTCAACGGCGGGGATGATGAGCTGGTTAGAGGACGTGTTTTTGATTTATTCAAAAAGTATGGAATTGAGGCGAAGAGGGTGGAAGTTGTTGGGTGGAAACGGCTTGATGAGCATTTGAAGTTGTATAATGAGCTCGACATAGGATTGGATACTTATCCCTATAACGGCACGACAACGACTTGCGAGGCGGCGTGGATGGGAGTGCCGACACTGTCTCTTGCAGGTAAGCATCATTGTTCGCGGGTAGGACGGAGCATACTAAATCGTTTGGGGCTGGATTTCTTTTCAGCATCGTCACCGAAGGAGTATGTTTCCAAGGCATGTGCGTTGGCCAAAGATACAAAAGCCCTTGCCGGAATTCGAGCATCAATGCGTGAGCGAATGAGTTGCAGCGGTTTTTGTGACGGTAAGAGATTTGCCTGCCAGGTGGAGTCGGCTTATAGACAGATTTGGCGTAGATGGTGTGAAGCTGAGAGGGCCCGTGAAGAAAGCGGAGAGCAGGTGTTTTCATCTGACTAAATTTCATAAACGGATTATTAACTTTTGAACTAAACAAATTACGAAAGGTTTTGATGAAACGGAAGCAAGAGAAAAGTCGTATCCGCCGTAAGAAAAAGAAGGAGATGAAAAAAAGAAAGTCGCATAGGAAGCGAAAAGAGAAAAAAGCTGAGCCGAGCAGGTTTTTGATTAATGCGCTCTCAGCGGTGAACAGCAATCAGCTCGATGTGGCTGTTGATATTCTCCGAGCAGGGATTGATGAGGACAAGTTTGCTGCTTATTGCGGGATAGGCGATATTTTTATTTTACAAGGGAGATACGAAGAGGCATTGGAATGGCTGAATAAGGCGCGGGAATGTGAGCCGCATTCGACCAAGGCGGTATCAAGTGTAGCTAAGGCGCTGGATGGACTTGGTCGGCGTGATGAAGCTGTTACAGAGATGATGGGTGTATTGAAGCGACAGAAGGATATGCTTTCTGCGCATTCGTTGATAGAGACCTTGCTCAAGATGGATGCGGGTGATGCTGTGATTGAACTTCTGGAGACTAAACAGAAGAAGGATAATTCGCGCGTGGATGTTTTACTTGAGCTGGCTAAGATATTCAAGCTGCTTGGGGCGGTTAATAAAGCGGAGGAGTTTTATAAAAAGTCGCTTGAGTATTATTCGGATGCATCGATATATAATGAATTAGGCCAGATTTGCCAGCTTACGGGTCACCTGGCGGATTCAGAGAAGTATTTGCTGAAGGGAATCGACAGGTATCCGAGCAGGAAGAGCAGGTTTTCGGTGAACCTTGTCAATACTTTGATACAGGCGGGCAGGACCGCCGAGGGGGTGAAGCTTTTAAAAGAGGTGGTGGAAGATTTGCCGAAACACGCACTGCCGTATTCGAATCTTTTGCTTTATTTGCATTATCTTGCTGAAATTGACAGTGACCAGCTTTTCGTTGAGCACAAGCGTTGGGCGAAGAGACATGCATCTGAGGATAAGTGTAAGATTGCTCATAACAATTCGCCGGAGCCGGAGCGGAAGCTTCGTATCGGTTATGTATCGTCGGATTTCCGGATGCATTCGGTAACATACTTTTTTGAGCCGCTTGTTGACAGGCATAATCGCAGCGATTTCGAGATTTTCGGTTACGGTAACATATCGAATCCTGACCAGACCACGGAGCGTTTGAAGGGCAAGTTTGAGGCGTGCCGGAACTTGTATGGTCTTGATGATGCGAGTGTCGCACGTATGATTGCCTCGGATAAGATAGATATATTAGTTGACCTTTCGGGCCATACGGCGGGGAATCGCCTTGGTGCGTTTGCGTATAAGCCGGCACCGATACAGGTTACGTATCTTGGTTATCCCGACACTACGGGTATGGAGCAGATTGATTATCGTTTGACGGATATGCTTTCTGACCCGCCGGAATCGGAGAGGTTTTATACGGAGGAGCTTGCGTATTTGCCTGAGAGCTTTTTGTGTTACCGTGGACCTGATTTTGCACCGGAGGTTGTTGAGCCGCCGGTGGTTAAGAATGGTTATATTACGTTTGGTTCTTTCAATAACAACAGCAAGATAAATAAGACGGTGATGGAGCTTTGGGCGCGGATTCTTAAGGAGAATCAGGATTCTCGATTTTTGCTTAAGTTTCGTGGTGGTGACGAGGAGAGTGTAAAGAAGTATTATTTGAATTGGTTTGAGCGATTGGGGATTGCCGCCGAGCGTGTAGAAATAGTCGGCAGGAAGTCCGCCTACGAGCATTTAAAGCTCTATGAGCAAATGGACATAGCCCTGGATACCTATCCTTACAACGGGACAACAACAACGCTTGAGGCGATGTGGATGGGTGTTCCTATAATTACTTTATTGGGCCGGCATCATATGTCCCGTGTTGGTTTTAGTATTATGAGCAATCTTGGTCTTGATTTCTTTGTTGCACGTGACAGCCAGGGGTACGTATCCAAGGCCTGCGAGCTTGCCAATGATATTGAATCGCTTAAGAATATTCGTAAGACCTTTCGCAGTCATCTTTCTTCGAGCGCGCTGTGCGATGAGGATAAGTTTACCCAGGAACTTGAGATGTTGTATCGGAAGATGTGGCAGAGGTGGTGTCAGGGACGTGTTTCCCAGGCCAACAATATTACTGCTTCATCATCGCAATCGCCGGGTAATACAGCGAAAGCCGGGGCGGTTGAGATTAATAAAAAGAAAGAGTTAAACAGGCCGACTGTTCGAATTTTACACAATTTAGCCCGGGCGGGCGGGACATTAGTGAGTAAATGTCTGGGCTGTATGGACAGGATTGTTCTTTTAAGCGAAATACATCCACAGGGAGGAAAGTATTTTAATCCTGTTACCCAGGCACATCAGTGGCATAAGCTTTTGAACGCCGAAGATAGGGAGAAACTCAAAGAGGCGAAAAATGTAGATTTTACAGACGGCATTAAGTTGATTCAAAGTCGCTGCAGGCAGCGTGGTGATGAACTTGTAATACGTGACTGGGGACACCTTGATTTTATGGCAGTGCCTTTCCTTGCCAGGGCTGGTTTCCGTTCATTGCTTGCCGATGCATTGGGAGCCGGTTTTGAGCTGAGAAGGATTTCATTGGTTCGGCATCCGGTAGATGAGTGGTTGAGTTTGAGTAAGCTGGCCGTTGTGCAGGGGAAGTTGAGTTTAGAGATGTACCTGAGGGGTTATTTGCACTTTGCAAAGCAGGGCCTCGGCACCGGCTTTGTTCGTTATGAGGATTTTACCCGTGAGCCAGTTTGGCAGATGAAGGTTATTTGTGAAAAGCTGCAATTGCCGTTCGATGAAAGTTTTATGGAGAAATGGTATGATTATAAGAAAGTAACGGGTGATACGTCGAGTCAATCGCGGGGTGCAAAACTTCGTCGGATTCAGCCGTTGGCCAGGCAGCCGGTCTCACCAGAGCTTTTAGAGAAATTCCGTAATAATGATGACTATTGGGAATCTTTGAAGTTACTCGGTTATTCTGATTCTGAAGGGCAGATTAGTTCGGCTAAAGCTAAGACGGTCTCTGTCAGCGGGGAAATTGGGGAAAACCAGGAGAACAGCGGAAGGGAGGATAAAAAGTCAGCTCTGAAAGCGAGCCGAATATTTGTTTCGTGTATGCCTCGCTCTGGTTCGATGTGGGCATATAATGTTACCCGTGAGCTGATACGTTCGGCAGGGGTTGAGCCGATACCGCAGAAGGTTCCACCTGACGCCACGCCTTATTTGACCAAAGCATTCGAGGAGCCGGTCGGCGAAAACCAGGCATATTGTATTAAGACACATTACCCCGTGGACCCTGAAAAGCCGGATACCTTGATTATTAACACTTACAGGGATATCCGCGATGCCGTGATTTCGCAAATGAGATTTATGCATCTTAGTTTTGAAGAGGCATTTGGAGACGGGAAGAAATGGATGAGACTTACGGATATGTATTCCGACGGCAAATCGGATAATATTCTGCAGATTTGTTACGAACGAATTGTTACCGAACCGATGGAGGTTATTCGCCGAATTGACCGTTTCATCGGCACTGAAGCTTCCGAGCAGAGGATGGAAGAGATTCAAGAGCAGTTTTCAAAGGAAAAAATCAAAAGGAAAATTGATGATATGAAAGGGATATCGACTGAGCAGATACTTGCGAATGCTTCGGTAATGGACGGGATAAGAAATGCAGACGGCAGCTATCGGGTTTTTGACAGAAATACAGGTTTTCAAAGCAACCATATTACTTCCCAAAGGGACGGTCAATGGCGGGAAGCTCTTACCGAACAGCAGCAGCAATATCTTGCAGAATCGACTGCTGAGTGGTTAACCAGATACGGCTTCGAGTTATAAAACCGGGCACAATAGCATCTTTCAGGAAGGCAATTTGTATGCAGATAACCGGCTTGGAGACAAAAAGTAAATTGCGGAAGCTAATGAGGGAGAACTTCCGTATAAATAATGCGGTGGAGGAGTACAGAGAGAGTTTTTGAATGCGATTGATTACAAAAAGGGGTATGTGAGATGCCTTTTTGCACACAAGTTCCGATAATACCTAATTCAACGCCCCAGATTGAGGCGCAAGTACCTCAGATATATCCTGATGACGTAATGCTCGTGTCCTATCCAAGGTCCGGTAATACCTGGGTTAGATTTTTGCTTGCCAATCTTATGTCGGATTCGGATAGGCCGTTGGATTTTGTGGAAATGGAAGGGTTTATACCAGCCATTCATTCGACGAGGCAATGGGAGCGGATTAAGTCGATGGCCTCGGGGCGGTTTATCAAGAGCCATATGCCGTATCAGCCGGATTATAAAAAGGTTATTTATATCGTCAGAGATGGACGTGATGTAGCGGTATCCCATTGGCATTATCATTGCCCCAGGAATTTTGAGGTGAGCTTTCTGAAGTTCTTGAAGTTGGGAATTTGGCCGGGGCCGTGGCATAAGCATACAGAGTCCTGGCTTAACCATTCGGAAAGTATTGATTTCCTTATGGTTAAATATGAAGATTTACTCCAGAATCCCACCTCACAGCTTAAGCGGATGATTGAGTTTTTAAGTATCCCTCTGGATGAAAAGAAAATCCAAAAGACAGTCGAATTTTCAAGTTTTAATTCTCTGCAGACAATAGAGTCCGAAAAAGGACATCCGGGAATAAAAGATGAAAATTTCAAATTTTTCCGTAAAGGAACCAGCGGCGACTGGGAAAATCACTTTGGTGATGAAGAGAAGGCCTTTTTTAAGCATTATGCCAATCCCGTGCTGCTTCGTTTGGGGTATATAGACACTCCTGACTGGTAAGAGGAGCCATATTGTAGTCCTTCGGGGGATGTACTCAGTTCTTTGTGTTGAATAATCTGGAAAATTACTGCTTTTTCCCAGCTCCTTAGCAGTTCATCCATCATATCAGCTTATTAATTACTGTTATTACGGGTCGTAGTTTTTTTTAACAATTTGCCCTGTAAAACCCCTTAAGTATCGCCGGTTCCCAACGATAACGGACATTAGCAGAGAATTTTTCAGATAGATGTGTTCTTTACACAATAGGATATAGACAGGCAAGGGATAAAAAATATTAGGTTTAATTTAAGGAGTCAGAATTATGTTATCAATTAAAAACAACATTATGGCGGCAAATGCTGCGAGGCACTTAAGTAGATCTTATGAAGGTTTATCCAGGTCAGTGGAAAGACTGTCATCGGGCTTGCGGATTAACAGTGCTAAGGATGACGCAGCGGGCCTGGCTGTCAGGGAGCTGATTCGGGCCGATATTGCCGTTCAGGAGCAGGGGTCTCGAAACGCCCAGGACGGCATCAGTATGCTGCAGACGATGGAAGGAGCAATGGGAACGATTGACGCAAACCTGGTGCGAATGAAAGAGCTTGCAGAGCAGGCGGCAACCGGCTCGTATTCTGCAGCACAGCGGATAATTATGGATGCAGAGTTTGCTGAGATGGCCAGCGAGATTGATCGAATTGCCAACAACACTTCGTTTAACAGCATCTCGATGATTAACAGCGGTACCGGCAGTGTTTCGATTCACGTCGGCACGACCGAGACAATCGATGTTGACAAGGTCGATATGACCAAGTCCGGTCTTGGTATTGAGACGGGTTCCGGAGGAACAACTATTCAGACAGATACCAGTAGCGGAGTGGATAGTGCTTCGGCAGGGGCATGGCTGACTATTACCGACAATGCAGCTTCAGCTTATTCGCTTGATATTCAGTTTACCGATGCAAGTAGCGACAATGAGGAAGCTCTCGCCGTGGACCTGACTACAGCCAGTGGTGCGGCGACTTTTACGCTGAACGATGTTGTCGATGCTATCAACCTGGTTTCTAACAACCTGGGTAACGATGCGAGTGGTACCGACTTGAATTACACTGCAGCCGAAGCGGTCCTTGATTCTTCCTCCGGTAAGTATGTCTTGAAGCTTAGCTCGAGGACTTCGCTTGCTGATGGTATTACTGCGACGGGTACCCTGGAGACTGGTTATACCAGCGGTGCTGTAAGTGGCGGCTTCAATGAGACAGGCGGTGCCAGTCTGGTTGATGGAACAACTGCCGGCAACTTTGATGCAGCCAATACATCCGCTGCCGGTCTTAATATTTTGACGTCAACCGATGCAGCGAACGCTTTGGACACGATTGATAGTGCAATTTCGACGAAAGATGCTGGGCGGGCATCCTTTGGTTATAAGATGAACCGTCTTGAAGGTACGGTATCAGTTCTCGGAATACAGGCGGAGAACCTCTTGACAGCAGAATCGCGAATTTCAGATGCAGATGTAGCGACGGAAATGGCGGAATTGACAAGGTCTCAGGTGTTAGCACAGGCAGGTATAGCTATGTTGGCACAGGCAAATGCAATGCCGCAGATGGCACTGACGCTTCTTAGGTAGAGGATATTCGGAATAATGGATAGGTGGCTGTGATAAATAATACACAGCCACCTGCCCATAAAGCTCCTCTCCTGCTTCGCAGTAGTATGAGTTACTTGTAAAAACGTATTACTTTAACCAAATCAAAGCTTAGGGCTTTGTAACAATAACGGAGTAAAACAGATGAAGTCAGTTAAGGCATATCAGGAGACAGCGGTTGGCACTCAAAACAAAGGCCAGCTTATTGTTATGCTGTATGAGGGTGCTATCAAGTTTATGAAGATGGCACTCAATGAGATAGAGGAAGGTAACTACGAAGCCAAGAATAAGCACCTCATCAAGACGCAGGATATAATTAACGAGCTCAATGCCGTTCTTGATACGGATGCTGGCGGTGAGATAGCGATTAATCTGCGTAATCTTTACAACTTTATGAATAAGCATTTAGTGGATGCCAATGCACAGAACGATACAGGAAAGATTCAGGAAGTAATCGAGCTGATGGAAGAATTAAATAAGGGCTGGAAAGCGATTACGAGTTAGCCCGGCTGGTTCGTTTTTTTCAAAAGGGTGCTTGCCGGATTTCGCTCATTTCTTAGGCGGAGATTTCATTTCATTTTTCTCACGTACCGGTAGTGTTTCTTGTAATACCGAACTATAGGAGGTTTCACAAAGGGAATTTTTGTTTTTCAGGATGTTTTAAGCTTAGAAACAAAAGGGAATTGGCATCGTCTGGAAAGTAGTTATGTATGATGAGCTTGCGGGTATGTTTATTTGTTGCGTGTTTAATTTAACTGCTGGTTTTGTGAATCATCGCTCTTTCTTTGAGCTGCGGCATTCAGGAATTCCTGCGGTCTATCTGGAGAAATCAGGACTTTCTTGTTACCTTGATATTTTATAAATATAAGGGTTTTTGTGTTTGTAATATATCCCCGGAAGAGACCCAGCCGGGAACCCCAAAACAAACCATAAGCACCACAAAAACCTCCAACACCAAAAAGACGCAATGGGAGAAAGCCAATTTCTTTCCTTTGGATTTTCCTGATATTATTGATGCTTTCGATGGGGATGAGGATATTCGGCCCTAACCGATTTATTATGACCTCAGAGCCGGTAACGGTATATTTCATTGGTGCGAAGAACACTGCTAATACAAATATGAGGGGGATGAGACCTATCAGAAATGTATAAGCTTTAGCGGCGTCATTAGCAACCTTTTCGGTCGAAATAGCTGTAAATATCCCGTAAGGAATTATGGCAAATACGATTAGCCCAATGATAATTGTTGTCAGGTACGTCCAAACTGACCAGGGTGCTGAGAATTTGCGAATCTTATTAACCATATGCGAAATTTCCTGTATACCTTCACCAACCGAAGCCGCTGAAATCTGTTAGTGCTAAAATATCAAGACCGTTTTGGGAAGTCAAGTTTCGCTTTTGCGGTCGCTGTTGACTTTTATGAGATTTTTACTGGTGTTTGGAGTGCGAGGAAGTATAGCCAGGAAGAATTTATTTTTTCCTTCATAATGTTCTTAGCGGCGGTGGCGTAGAGGTTCAATTGGTGTTTATAAAGGTCGGCCCTGTTTTTGGCCTGGCTTTTGTTTATCCGGTCGGTTTTAAAATCGATTATGATAAGCCCTTTTGGTGTTTGGACGAGCATATCGATAATCCCCTGGATGATAATAGTATCTGCTGTTTCGTATTTGGTTTGTTGTGGATTGAGCTTATCGGAGATGGCATACGGTTTGATAGATTTCCCGGCTGTGTTCGGCTGGCCGGTTTCGTATTTGTAATTTTGTAATTTCGAAGCCGGCAGCGCAAAAGTGAATGGCCATTCGCGCAGAATGTTGTTTTGCGGTTTGAGAATAGTCTGGCCGAGTTCGCTCTGGAAGAAAGAGAATATTGTTTTGGGGTTGATGGATTCTGCGATGTCTTCGGTGACGGCGTTTTGCTTGATGAGATTTCGTTTTGTTTTTTCGATAGAGGTTAAGCTGGGCGGCTTTGACAGGTCGATGTTTGCCAGCAGAAGGTGGTATGCGCTTCCGAGCGTGAGGGGGTTCAGAGAATAAGAGGTTGAGTCGCCAAGAGCGGCTGGTTCTCTGGCGAAGGTGTTGAAGGTGCTTTGCGAGCGGAATTCGTCTTCGCTGTGAGTTAATTGTGTAACGGATAGTTTTGCGGGCAGCGTGGTTGCATCTGACTGCGGGTATCGCCAGGAGAGGTTTTGTTTTATTTGTTGGAGGAGTTTTGATTTCTGTTTGGGTTTGGTTTTTTTAATGGTCTTTGCTTTTTGGGTTAGTTTTATTTTTCTCAGGCCGGCGATGAAATCGGATAGGTTATCGAGGCGGTTTTGGTCGTAAGCTTTAATTGAGAAGAGGTTTTGCTCCTTTGTGATTTCCTCGGCGAGGGAGGTTTTGAAAGTTTCGTGTAGGTTCCTCTGGTCTGAGAGGGCGTAGAGCAGCCACTGGAGCGGGTTTTTGGCGTTTTTAAGTTTGGAGTCAGGAAGCGGAGCTTTCCCGAGACAGAAGCCGTCGCAGAGGATGTTTTTAGTGTCTTTTGCTTTTTGAGTGGCGGTGAGGATGAGCTTCTGTTCAGCCCTTGTGGCGGCAACGTAGAGAATTCTTAATTCTTCCTGTAGCGATTCTGTTATTTTTTTTTCGCTGATGAGCTGGTGAGCGAGTGAGCTTAATTTTGCGTTTGATTTTGGGTCGATGATTTTCAAGCCGACGGTGTTTTGGATATCGGCGATGCAGTCGTCGGAGCTTTTGCCGGTATTGAATTTACTGTTTAGTTCGGCGATGAAGACGATGGGGAATTCGAGACCTTTGCTTTTGTGTATCGATGAGATTCTGACGGCGTTTTGTATGGAAGATTGCGGTTCGGCAGAGGCCCATTGCTGTCCTGATTCGTTTAGTTTTTCGAGGAAATTTATGAACCTGGCAAGTGAGGCCATAGCAGCCGAGCCCGTGAAGTTTTCGAACTGAATAGCTCTGTCGTGTAGTTTCAGGAGGTTAGCTTTTTTTAGCTGTCCATTAGGCAGTGCGGTGACGAAAGAAAGGTAGTTTGTCCGGCGGTAGATTTTCCAGATGAGCTCGGCAACGCTTTTGGCTCTTGCGTGTGTTCTCCAGGAATCAATTTGTTCGAGGATGGATTGTATCTTTTGTTTCAGTTTTTCTTCGGCGCCGGCCTCGGCGTAGAGGTTTACTGCCTGGTGGAAAGGGGGGTGCTTGTGCTTGTCCTGGTCATTCTTTGCTTTTGAGTTTGCGTGGATTTTTATTTTTGCGAGTTCAGAGTCGGTGACATTGAACAGCGGACTTCTGAGTGTGGCGGCTAACTCTATATCCCGCCGGGGGTTATCCAGAACTTTCAGCAGTGAGACCAAATCGCTTATTTCGGTCGCCTGGAAGTAGTCGGTTCCGAATTCGCTTGTTACGTTGACCCCGGCCAGTCGAAGAATTTGGACGTAGTCGTTCACCCTTTTTGCGGGCGCTCGCATAAGGATTGCAATGTCTCTGAAACCGGGCTTTCGGTATTGCCGGGTAGTTTTGTCGTAGATTTCGAATTCGGGATTGTTGTTATCGAATCCGATTATTTGTTTTATTCGCAGTGCAATGGCAGCGGCCTGCTGCTCTCGGGAGGAAATTTGAAGTTCTTGTCCTCCTTCATCCGGGCGGGTTTGCTTCTTTTGCTGTTCGTCGAGAATGTGCAGCTCGACAAGTGGTGACTTTGTTTTTTGTTCCTGTGTTTTCAAAGCGGGGGATAATTTTGCTAGGTCATCGTATTGTATTTTAGCAAAAGTCGGGGTCATCAGCCGGGAGAATATCTTGTTTACAAAATCGAGAATCTGTTTTTGTGAGCGGAAGTTCTTGTTGAGGTCAACTCTGTAACAGGAAGCTGACTTTTGGGGGTCATTTGAGGAGAGATTTAAGAGGTTGAGAAAATTTTGCGGTTGTGCGCCTCTGAAGGCATAGATGCTTTGTTTTATGTCACCTACGGCGAAAAAGTTGTCCTTTTTGCTTATGGCGTCGAGGATTTTCTGCTGCGGCGGGTTTATGTCCTGGTATTCGTCGACGAAGATGTGTTTGTATCTCTTTCGGATGGCAAGTGCGGTCTCGGATGGAATCAGCTCTTTGCTGTCGTCAGTTTCTTTTATGAGCAGTTTTAATGCGTTGTGTTCGAGGTCGGAAAAGTCGAGTGCGTTTATTGATTTTTTTGTGTTTTGGTATAGTTTATCGAATTTTTTGAGCAGTTTCAGTAGGACTTTTGTCTGGAGGTTGACGGCGGGATTGATTTTGTTGAGGTAATCGGGATTGACAGTTGCCAGGTCGGTGAGTTTCCTGACGGTATCAAGGGCGTCTTTGACGGTGTTTTTGAGGAATTCGGCTATGTTTTCGTCGATGTTATTCGGCTTTGAAGTTCGCGGCTTTTTGAAATCCTGTATGGCGTTGATGAAGTCGTCCCAATTATTCCGGTTAAACGTCTCGATGAGCTGCCTCAGGGGTGTTGTGTAGTTATCGATATTCCAGTTTTCACCGGAGGACTGTTTTTGATAAATTTCATGAGCGTGTTTTATCTGGTTCAGGGATTCGTTTAGTTTTTCTTTTATGAGTCTTTTTTGTTCTTCGGCGAGTTCGGTTTGGAACGGCGGGGATTGGATGAGTGATTCGGCCTTTTTGAACCAGTTGTCTCTGGAGACAACATTTTCGAGAAAGTTGTGGAGGTGAACTATTTTTGAGGTGAAGCCCGTGTTTGGCTCCAGGCTTCTTTTGTAGAGCAGTTTCCGTAGACCGCCGACCAGCTCCGGTTGTCTCCACGCCCAGTCGATGGTTTTTTCGAGGATTTCTGATTTCAGGAGTTGTTGTTCGTCTTCATCCAGCATTCGGAATGTCGGGTCCAGTCCGAGTTTGTAGAAGTTTTCGGTGATAATTCGTTTGCAGAAGGAGTGAATGGTGCTGATGTCGGCGCCTTGCAGCAGCAGGAGCTGGTGTTTTAGATTCCTGTCTTTCGTTTTCAGAAATTCGTCGTTTAGGTATTGTGCGATTCTTGCTTTCATTTGTTCAGCGGCGGCTTCGGTGAATGTCAGCACGAGGATGCTTTTTATGTCGGCGTTTTCTCCTTTGTCCTGGATGATGTTTGCGCATCGCCCGGAGAGAACAGCGGTTTTCCCGGTTCCGGCAGAGGCCGTGACAAGAATATCAGAATTACGCCGCAGAATAGCGATTAGCTGCTGGCTGGTCCATTCTATTTTGTCTCCGCTCATACTTTCGCACCCAGCCCTTCGAGGAATTCTGTTTTGTTTTGTGACTGGAGGTAGTTGTAGTCGTTTATGTTCCAGTCGAATCGGCATAGAGGTTTATATTTGCAGTATCGGCAGGGGGATTCAGAGCTTAGTTTGTAAGGGGTTATCTCAATTTTTCCGGAGAGGAGCTCTTGAGCTAATTGCCGGATTTTTCGTTCTGCGAATTTCAAAAATTGTTCGAAATCATCGGGTTTTAAAGCACCGCTTATGTTGTAATTTCCATATTGTGAGCCGTCAGATTTCATATAGAAATTATAAAAGTTACTATTGCCCGACGCTTTTACATCGAGGTGTTTTGCGAAGTTCCCGTCGAAGATTCCTTTTGCTTTGTGGCCGAATTTTTCCTGTTCTTTCTGCAGATTGTTGATGTTGGTGCTTTTGATGTCCGGCTCAATTGGGATGTAGAATGCGCCGGCGATTTTTTCGATATTAATTTTGCTGTTTGCAGCGTTTTTTATTGCGAGGATATAAATTGGAAGTTGCAAATCGAGGCCGTGGAAAAATTTTGACCAGTTGAACGATGTTTTGTTCGGATTACGTTTATAGTCGAAGATAAGTGCAGTCCTTTGTCCGTTGATTTCAGCGGTGTCGAGACGGTCAATTTTGCCCCGGATTGAAACTTTTCGGTTCTCCGGCAGGATGATTTGGTATTCAGGGATGTTTTGTTTTGCGCCCTTTAGTTTCCCGAAAGCAAGCTCGGTGACAAAGGGTTTGAATTGTCCTTGTTTTGCCATTTGTGCCAGTGACGGGATGAATTCTTCGAGTTTTTCTCCTGCCGTGGTGATGATGAATGTGTTCTGTGGGCTGTGGTTCTTGAATCTGGAGATGAAACCGTCTTCTTCGATGACTTTTGAGATTTGTCCTCTGAGGATTTTAAGTAGTTCTTTCTCGTCGGATTCTTTGAGAGATATGTTGTTTTCGATTAAGCAGGTTATGAACTTATCGAGAATGCGGTGATAGAAATCGCCGAGGTTTATGGGTTCGAATTTGAATTCCTTTCTTTCCTGCAATTCAAGGGAGTATTGTGCGAAGTAGCGGTATGGGCAGGAGGCAAAGACTGCAAGTCTGGAGGCGGAGAAATTTAATTTCTTCGGGAACAGTGCGGGTAGGATGTCGCTTTGGAGAGTGGGGGCGTTTTGGTATTCGATGGCGGAGCGGACAAAATCAGTTGCGGGTGCGAGCAGGTCGTCGGATTCGGCCTCGCAGAAGATCTCTTCCAGTTGCTGGTTCCGGGATGTATTGTCCTTTCCCAGGGCGGTGCAGAGTGCTTCTGTCAGTTCTTCTTTGTTGCAGATTTCAGCGGTTTGCGTTTCATCGATTTTTAAATGTTCTTCGTTGAGGTCCTCGAAAAGTTCCTGGAGATGGTCGATGAATTGTGAGCGGATGACGGCGTTTGCTTTTTGGTCGGCGCAGGGGTAGCTGATGTATAGCTTTTCAGATGGCCTGGTCAGGGCGATGTATGCGAGGTATTGTCTTTGTACGAGCTGGGTGGCCGAGTCAGGGGCGAGTTGGAAATCAGCGGTTTCAGCAACCGTTCTGTCCTGGTCGGTTAAGAGGCCGGATGGTTTTACCGGTTGCGGAAACTGTTGTTGTGTTGCGCCTATCAGGAAAGCGATTTTTAAATCCGGGTGTCGGCTTCTTTCGATGCTCCCGATGAGGACTTCGTCGAGTTTCGGAGGTATGAATGCGAGAGTTAATTGTGAGAAAGCGGATTTGAGGATGGACAGATAGCCCTGCGGTGACGTCTTTGCCTCGCCGAAGACTTCGAGCAGCTCGTCGAACAGGTCTATTATGTTGTTATAGAATTGGGAATGTTCGTTGGGTGTACTGGACTCGTTTTGCTGCGGTTCCGACCATAAGGCGAGTCTCTGCGAGACGTTCAGTGAGTTTAGGAAATCGAAGATGCTTTTTACGAAGTTTCGGGCGTTTATTTTTTTGTCGGGGTGTTCGCAGGGCATTAGATTTTCTTTGAGTTTCAGGAGAGGGGTTAAAAGATTTTTTCGGATTCGGTTTATTTCCTCCTGGTCGAATTCATTTGGCTTCTCTGGCGCAAAATCCCAATCCTGAGGGTCCCTCCAGTCGTTGACAGTTATGCCGAAGGCGAGGCAGTAGTTCTCGAGCAGGTCGATTTCCTTTCGGTCAGCGCCGACGAGATTGTTTTTCAGATAAGCGAAGACCTCTTCTTTGTTGAAGTCGTTTGTAACTACCTCGAGAGCGGAGCAGATGAGGTTTGCCAGCGGGTGCTGGCTGAGGAATTGCCTTTGGTCGATGAAGAACGGGATTTGGTAATCCTCGAAATAGGCCTTTATGTAGTGTTGGTAGCTTTCGATGTCTGAGACGATAACAGCGATGTCCCTGTATCTGTAATTTTCGCTTTTTACGAGTTTGAGAATCTCTTTTGCGACGGATTTTACTTCTGTTCTTGCATCGGGTGCGGAGAGAATTTTAATGTTGTTTTCGGCGGGGATTCTTGGCGGAGCTGCTTTGAAGAGGTTCTCTTCGATATGTCTGAGAGCTTTGTTGTTTTTGAGCCGGAGCTGGGTTTTCAGGATGACGGGGGTCTCTGTTTTGAGTTTTAATTGTTTTATAATCTCGCTTAGCTGGGCGTATGTTTTTTCGGTCTGGTAAAACAGTTTGACGGGCGAGAGAGATTTTTGTGGATTCCCCAGGTTTACTTTTTCGGCGTCGAGGCATAGAGCGATTTTGGTGAATCTGGATTTTTTCATCAGCTCGGCGAGGATGTTGAGCTGGGTGTTAGTGAATGAAGCGAAGCCGTCAATCCAGAGCTTTACGTCTTTTAAATAGCTGTTTGCTTCGATGGCTTTTTGGGTTTTTCGCAACTGGAGGTCAGGGTCGATAAATTTGTCTTCAACGAAGGAACAGTATTTATTTAAGAGCAGACCGATGTCTTTGAACTTTTTGGCTGCGAGGTTTTGGTCCGGGGTATCTTTTATTTTTTCAACGAGTGCTTCTATATCCTGCGGGTCTTTGTCGTATTGGTGGAGTTCTTCTATGGTTTTTTGCAGTAACCGGCTCAGGCCGGGCTGGTTTGCTGATGTATTGAGCAGTTCTAACCGGGTTTGGTTTTCTGTTAAGATTTTCTGGATAATCATCTGCCGACCGATACGAGAAATTTGCGGTTTTGCGGTTCTTTTTTTGAAGAGCAGGAACTGCAGTTTTGAGAAAGAGATGATGTTCAGTCCTGCGTTGAGTGGCTGGTTAGTGTTGTATTGAGTTGGTGCGAAGCCGGCGGTTTTTTTGTCGGCGAGAATAGCTCTTTCGGCCTGGTATGTGGCCTGTTCGGGGACCAGGAGTATCAGCGGTCGGTTCGCTTTCTCTTCGGAGCTGGCCTGGATGATTTGGTTTATGCAAAGTGTTGTTTTTCCAGTACCGCTTCTTCCGAGTATGAATTGTACGGGCATTAGTCTATTCCGATAAATAGTTTAGATTCACCCCGTTAGATATATAACTGCTGTCTAACGGGTTAAATTGTTTTTACCATAAAGAGGAGTTTTTTTCAAATCTTTGATAGTGTGGCCTGTAAATTTTGTCGATAAAGATACTGTTGGCAGGATGGGATTTGCCCCGTTAGATATATAATTGCTATCTAACGGCGTAAATTAGTAGAGAATGTTTTCAGATAAGGAGATGACAGGATGAAATCGAAAAGCAGGGTTTTGTTTTTGTGTGCAATACTTTCGTTTGTATTGGTATTGATGTGGTTCAGTGGCCGGGGTGAGGCGATAGAGAAGACTGTAGAGGTAGAGCCGTGGATTACTGTTCCGGAGTATCGCTCCGATGCAGGAAGGGCGATAGATGCTTATGAGCGGATGATGGAAAGGTATATGGATGTAACACAGGAGGACATTGGCGGGATTCGTGGTGGTGTTAAGTTGGTTTCGCGGAAACTGTCCTCTATCGAGATGAAGTTAGACAGGATGGAGCAAAGATTAGTTCGAATAGAACGGACGATGGGCATAAAGGAGCCGGGCAGGACACCTCGGCCGGCAGGGGAAAAAGGAGCAACGAAACCGAATACCAGTGGGGGCGAAGAAAGTAAGAAGAACTGAGGGAATTTGGTTTGAGCTTTTCGCTGCATTGTTGTTCGGGATGTTGACGAGAAGGACGTAGTTGTCTTGCTGAAATGGTGGTGGTTTTATTTCATTTTTCTTAGCAATTTCTTTCTGTATTTTACACGCATTTTTGCGTTTTCATATCTTCTTTTTTCGTCGTTTGTTTGAGGTCGAATGGGCGGGACTTTAGTGGGTTTTTTGTTTTCATCGAGAGCGACGAAGGTAAGGTGAGCCGAGGTAGCGGTTACCTGTTTTGAGGAGTAGGGGTTTTCTTTGATAACTTTGACGCCGACCTCCATAGAGGTTCGTCCGACGTAATTTACAGTGGCCTTTAGGATGACATGGTCGCCTATGCGTATGGGTTCTTTGAAAATGAGCGAGTCGATGCCCGCGGTAACGACTTCTTGGCAGGAGTGTCGTTGAGCTGCCATTGAGGCCGTCATATCAATCCATCCGGCGATGACGCCTCCGAATGCGGTGCCATGGGGGTTTGCGTGGTTCGGCATAAGAAGGTATCGTGACTGAACGGCGCTTTGTTTGGGGGTTTTCGCTTTTGTGTTTTTTGTGTTTTTGTTCTTCATCTTTTTGTCCTTACATTTTGGAATTTATTTTGCCAGGAGCTCGTGGAAGTCGGCGCAGAATTTCTTTCTCTTACAGGTCCCGCATTTCGAGCCGTTCCAGATGCTGTCGAACTGGTTCATAATCGCCTCTATCAGTTCTGTCCGGTCGGTGATGATGCCGGCTTCGAAATTCCTTTTGTCTTTGCTTTTGGCGCCCATTCCGGCGCCGGTGAGATTTGCGCTGCCGGTGTAGGCGAAGTTTCCGTCGATAACGACGGCTTTGAAGTGCACTCGCGGGCAGAGAATTCGTTCCATACCGTGTATCAGGTTGGGATATTTGTCGAAATCTTTTCTGAAGTTTGGCCCCGGCTCTTTTGCGTGCAGGAGTCTTATTTCCACTTTTTGCTTTATGAGCTCGGAGAGGATTTCGAGGAACGGGACCATTTTATTGTTTTTGTGAACGTAAAGGTCTTTTATGTCGGCGGTTGCCAGCCAGAGAAATTTTTCGGCCCCCGGGATTTTTCCGATGATTACTTTTTCGTATATTTGGGTGTCTTTTATCAGTTCGAGCATTTTTTAACTTTATTTTATATTCGGCAGGTAATGTTTCTTTAATTCTATGCTTTTGCTTCGAGCTTGTAAACAGCAAATGCGGGCTCTTCGATGAACCTGAAACCGGAAAACCCTTCAAATTTTTTATAGCAAAAAGCTAAATAATCATTTATAATCCAAAAGATAACTTAAAAAAATGATTATTTCGAGAGGGATTTGAAAATGGAATCGAAAAAATATCCGGTTTGTTTTGCGGCGATAAGTTTCTTTATATCTTCTCAACTTGCTTTTTTTGTCTCCGGCGCCTTTGCTTCCCCCGCTGAGGATATGTTAAAAACCTTACCCGATAACACTTTTGCTTTCATAGCGACGAGCGGTGGCGAAAATCTGAATCCTGCTTTCAAAAAGTCCACGTTAGGAGCAATCTGGTATGACCAGGGCACACAGCAATTCTACCATGCAATAAAAAATGAATTATTAAGAAAAATAAGCCAGCAGCTCCCTGACCCGAACAAACTCGAGTATGCCGGTGCAGTTGGAGACCTTGTTACAAAAATCCTTCAAAGACCGATTGTCATAGGTTACGCCGGCAATGATAACAGCGAAATCCCTCTCTATGCTTTTGGTATTGTTGATACCGGCTCCGAAAAAGAAGAAATCGAGACGGTTGTCAAAAAAGTCGAGCAGTTGTTCCTCAAAGATACTGTTGAAGAAATCAAAGTCGGACAATATTTAATGCACGGCATACCGGAAGAAGGTGTCCGGCTCTATTGGGGCTGGGCAGGTTCATACTTCGTCTTTACAATCAACGACACCCAGCATAAAGTCGTAGAATATCTGGATAACAAAGGCCGTCCGGACACCGGAAAATTTCTCGAAAATGTCCACGGCACCGGTGATGCTCTTGCACTCTACGTAGATGTGCAGAAAATCTTCGATATTGGCGAATCATTTGCCGGGCGGGGAAACCAGCTCGCTCAGTTCAATAAATTCAAAACTGCATTTGCCAATATGGGTTTGGGGAAAATAAATAACGTTACCGTCCGTATCGGTTTCGACGGGCCTGACTTGGTATCTAATGGATTAATTGATTTGGATGGACCTCCGGCTGGAATTTTTACCTCTTTTAAACCTATTAATATGAAATTATTTGATTTAACCGACAAAAAAGCTTTCAAAGTCTCTGCATTGAATCTGGATTTTACCGGTTTGTATGACACAGTTATGACTGCGCCGGAAGAAATCCTCGAACAGGAAGATTATCAGGATATGCAACAGGAGCTTAAAGAATTCGAGCAGGAATCCGGCTTTAAAATCCGAGACGAGCTACTCGAATCCTTAGCCGGGCCGATGCTGTTTTATGCAATCCCGGCGGGAGTTATGATGGAATCTCCACAGGGCGGATTTGTCATAATTGCAAAATTAAAGGACAAAGCACTCTTTGAAAAAACAATCGCTGCCGTAGAAGAATTAGCCGCACAAACTTATGGCAGCAAGATACAGATTAGCACCCAAAAACAAAATGACAGAACAATACATACCCTGGTCCTGGGACCCGCCGCTATGATGCAGATTATGCCCACCTGGACAATAGTCGATGAATATTTTGTATTTGCTATGAATCCCCCTTTATCCTCATCCGCCGTAAATCAAATAACTTCGCTGACAGATTCTATAATGTCCGTTGAAAACTTCAAAAAAGTAACCGACCGGCTGCCCGGCAATATAGTTTCCTTTACTTACTCTGATTCGAAAATCCAGTTCAAACAGATGATGACCAAGCTCCAGCAGTTCTGGCCTATGATAACTATGGCCGCCGCCGGCGGGGGCATCAAACTACCCATAATGCTTCCCTCCATCTCACATATCACTGATGATATACAGCCATCATCTGCTTATTCCTGGTTCGATGAAAAGGGCCTTCGCTCGTTTTATAAGGGCTGCGGTGTCGAACAGGGTTTTGCTGCAATTGCAGGTACCGCAGCAGGTGTCGCTGTTCTAATGCCTGCAATGACACGCACCCGGCAGGTGGCATACCGAGTGACATCCGGGACAAATCTATCTGCTATCGGAAAAGCTTGCCTTATTTACGCAAACGACCACGAGGATAAATTTCCTCCGAACATCGAGGCGCTTATTGAAACTGTGGACCTTTCACCTAAGTCCCTTGAGTCAAAGTATAAACCGGAGGATTCGAACCAGCCCAGCTATATCTACATCACCGGACAAAATGCTGCTGAGAACCCGCAAAATGTCTTGGTTTACGAAAACCCGAAATTTAACTCCGAAGGCGTGAATGTCCTCTTCCTTGATTCCCACGTTCAGTGGATGAAGCCGGACGAATTCAAGGAAGCTTTGAAAGAGACTTATGACCGCCTTGGACGGGAAATGCCCCAGGTCGAATTCGGAACCTTGAAATAGCTGGATTTCTGAAGATTAACCAAAAAACTGCAATCGTGGAAATGTCGGGATTTGTCAAAGATTGGTATTTCTTTCCTTGAAGTTTCCATCCCCCGGCTTTCATTTGCCTAATCCAGGTAGAAAAGTTATAATCCCAGCTTTGAAATACACTTTGTAAAAGGAAAAGAATATGGCAAAAACAAAAAAAGTCGTTCTCGCTTACAGCGGAGGACTTGATACCAGCATAATTCTGCCCTGGCTTAAGGAAACTTACGGCTATGAAGTTATTGCCTTCGCAGCCGAGCTTGGGCAGGGCGATGAGCTGAAAAACATCAAACAAAAAGCCCTGAAAAGCGGGGCGGTTAAATGCGTCGTAAAAGACCTGAGGAAAGAATTCGTCCAGGATTACCTCTGGCCTTTGCTCAAATCCGGAGCAGTCTATGAAAACAAATACCTGCTCGGCACCAGTGTCGCCAGGCCCCTAATCGCAAAGCACCAGGTCCAGATAGCTCATCAGGAAAACGCCTTCGCCGTCGCTCACGGCGCTACGGGGAAAGGAAACGACCAGGTCCGCTTTGAGCTAACCTATATGGCGCTCGATGCGAAACTAAAAATCATCGCTCCCTGGAAAGACCCGAACTTCAAGCTTACCTCACGGGAAGCCGCTGTTGACTATGCTAAAAAGCACAATATCCAAATCGAACAGACAAAAAAGAAAATCTACTCTCGCGACCGAAACCTCTGGCACATAAGTCACGAAGGCGCCGACCTCGAAGACCCCGCAAACGAGCCGAAAGATGAACTTTTTGTTATATCTAATCCGCTCTCAAAAGCGCCGGCCAAACCCGACTACGTCGAAATCGGTTTCGAGCAGGGAGTGCCGACAAAACTTAACGGCAAAAAAATCTCCGGCGTAAAAATCATCGAAACTTTAAACAAGCTCGGCGGAAAACATGCCATCGGACAAACCGACCTCGTCGAAAACCGACTCGTCGGTATCAAATCAAGAGGCGTCTATGAAACTCCAGGCGGCTCTATCCTCGTCGAAGCACACAAAGCACTCGAATCGCTCACACTCGATAGAGAAACTATGCACTACAAACAGCAAATTGCCCTGAAATACGCAGAATTGGTTTATTACGGCTTGTGGTTCTCGCCTTTAAAAGAAGCCCTCGATGCTTTTATCGATGTTACTCAGAAGAACGTTACCGGCTCCGTGAAAATGAAACTCTTCAAGGGACGCCCGGCCATAGCTGCTCTAAAAAGTCCGATGAGCTTATACAGTCCGGATTTAGCAAGCTTCAAAATGGGTGCCGAATACGAACCGACAGACGCAACCGGTTTCATCCGCCTCTTCGGACTGCCTTTGAAAGTAGCTTCTCTTGTCGGCAGAAACCCAAAAAATAAAAAGCAAAAACCAAAAACACGCTCGAACAAAACCTGAAAAATAATTTTAAATACAAGGATGTGTTGTGATTGCACCGCTTTGGATTTGGCTGGTCTTTATCTTCGTTTTCGGCTGCTGCGTTGGAAGTTTCCTCAATGTGGTTATTTATCGTCTCCCGAGAGATAAATCTATCGTAAAACCTCCATCTGCCTGCCCCGCCTGCGGCAGGCATATCCGGTTCTACGATAACATCCCGCTTATCTCCTGGCTGCTCCTGGGAGGAAAATGCAGATTTTGCAAAGCAAAAATTTCTCCACAATATTTCATAATCGAATTGCTCACAGGACTGCTGTTTACTCTTTTGTTTTACTTATACTTCCACCTTCAGATTCGAGCTGGAATAGAGTCCTTCCTTACCGGCGGCTGGCTAATGTTCCTCGTTCACGTCTCGCTCCTATCCGCTTTCATTGCCGCTTCTGCGATTGACCTCAAATTATGGGTTATCCCAGTCACTATTTGCTGGTTTGTCGCCGCAGTAGGAATCCTCGGCTCTGCAATTGCCGGCTACATCATCGAACCGGAAATCATCAGAGCGAATCTGCTTTTGCCAACAACCACCACCTTCCTGCTCAAAGAGGTTACCGTTGCTTCTCTCGCTGTAGGTGCCGCAGTCGGCTTAGCTATCGCCTTGTTCCTTTTGGAAAAGGGCATTATCAAAAGAAGTTACGATTCCGATGTTCCTCAAAATCCCGCCCCGCAGGAACGAAATCAAGAAGAGCAGTTTAATGATAGAGCCGAAATGGTTAAGGAAATTCTTTTCCTGCTGCCGATTATCATCTGTGCAGTTGCTGCATATTGGATTGCTAAGATACCAGCCGTGAACTCCTGGTGTCTGAATGTATCGCAAATCCCCCTCATCGCAGGACTTACAGGCAGCTTGTTCGGCTACTTCGTCGGCTGCGCTGTCGTCTGGGCTACAAGAATCCTCGGCACTTTCGCATTTGGAAGAGAAGCTATGGGACTCGGAGACGTCCATCTTATGGGTGCAGCCGGGGCTGTAATCGGACCTTTCTTTGTCGTCCTGGCATTCTTTATCGCTCCCTTCTTTGGACTTACCTGGGCGCTGCTTCAAATGATTTCTCAAAAAACTCGACAAATTCCCTATGGTCCGTTCTTGTCTTTAGCCGTATTTACTGTTATCATCTTACACGACTGGATATTTAGATATTTTGCTGTTGTCTTTTATCATTAAAAATTAATAACGGTTTCTTTATTGTGAAAGGAGATGCTTTATGCAACTCTCTAATAAAAAAATGTTTTTTCTACTGCTCGGTTTCCTTGCAGCTGCTCTCATCTCCGGCTGTGGCGGATTCCCGACTAACTGGAAGAAGAAACACCAGGCACTCAATGTCGAAAATGAAAACCTCAAAGGACTGCTGCAAAGGTCAAAAAGTGAAAAAGGGCAGCTCTCCCAGAGAATCTCGCAGGGACAACAGACCATCGAGCAATTGCAGAAACAAATTGCCGAACAAAATAAAACTCCCGCTGAAGCTTCCGGCTTCGGAACCGGATATGATGTTTCCTTCGACCAGGCCGCTGGAACTATTACCGTAACACTGCCAAATTCAATCCTGTTTGCTTCCGGAAAATGCTCTTTGAAAAAAACTACAATCACGGAGCTTGACCATATCTACTCCGTCCTGAAAGCTAAATATTCCGGTAAAACGGTTGACATCGTAGGCCACACCGATTCGGACCCGATAAGAAAATCCGATTGGAAGGACAATTGGGAACTCTCCGCTCAGAGGGCTCTTACCGTCGTCAGATACCTCCTAAAACGCGGGTTCCCTGATGAACAAATCAGAGCCGTAGGACGCGGTGCTTCCCAGCCAATCGCCTCGAATACCACCTCCAGCGGAAAAGAAAGAAACAGAAGAGTCGAAATCGTTGTCAATATGAGATAGAATTACTTAACGGTAAAAAAGAATAAAAATCATAATGCCTCCTGGCCAATAAGCTGGGGGACGCCTCTTATCAGGCCTTCTTTGTTTATATGAATTGTTATCGCTCCGTCCCTGAAAGTATATAACCATTGCCCGCCTCTATCTTTTCCTTCGGCTTCTAACTTCTCATAATTTCCGAGCCCGCAGCTGCATATAAAAATACTTCCCCCAACCGCCTTTAGAAACCCTTCATCCAGCGTCCTTAGTGAACCGTGATGAGGAACAACAACTACGTCAGGTTCTAATTCGGGATAAAGCTCCAACAGCTTGCCCTGCCCGAATTTCTCAATATCAGAACACAAGAGTATGCCGACGCCCCCGTATTCTATTAACGATACTACAGACCTGTCATTGTCACTTAACGAAAGTCCTTTTGTAATCCTTTCCTCAGGCCACAAGATTTCGACCCTGGCTCTACTCTCTAACTCCAAACTTTCCCCTGCCGCTTCTATTTCAAAACCCTCTTTTCTCAGCTCTTCTTTCAAAAACCCGGCAGTCCCCCATTTATCCGCCTCACTAAAGGAATATTCATTCGCATATATCCTGCCAATCCCGCAATTCTCTACAATCTCCGGTATTCCGTTTATGTGGTCTATGTCACTGTGACTTATGAGGATGGCGTCGATTCTATTTGTTCCGCTGTAGTTCAAGAACGGCGCTACAATTCGGCTTCCGATGTTACTGTGGTTCAAGGAGCCGGCATCGAAGAGGATGTTTTCTCCGCCGGGCAGTTGTGCCACTATCGCCTGACCGTGTCCGACATCAAGTGCCGTAACAGTCAAATCATCGGGATACGTCCTCCGCAGTTTTGTCCCCGCTAAGAATAATATCATCCCCGATGCTAACAAAACACATATCACTTTTTTCAAAATCGGCCGGCGAAAATAACTGTATCCTGCGAAGAGCAAAAATAAATAATAAAAAACCACAAAATATATCGATATATGACCTATCAGTATTTGCGAAATGTGCCAGTTTTCAATATGCAGGTTTGCGATATGCTCTACGGCCCAAATTAGTGAACCGGATAGACCGTTTACTACTATGCCTAAAACCATAGCTGCGCTCGGCAGCAAAAAGGAAAGTAATATCTTCAAATAACCAAATATCAAAATCAAACCCACTAAAGGGAATGTAATCACCGTCCAGATGCACGTCAGCGGGCTAATGGTATAAAAATGATATAACAAAATCCCCGCACTGCCCAGCCAGGCGGTAAGACCTGTGGTAAATAGGGCTAATATATATGGCCCATGTCTCGAAACTATGTGGAAAAACGGTTTGGATTCCGGTCTTTTCTTAAACCAGCTCCGACCCGTTATTTTTTCGTATAAAAATAAGTGAGTTCTTCTGCAGAAAAGCAAAATCCCCAGCACTGATGCGAACGACAGTTGCCAGCCGGCTTCGAATAACTGGCTCGGCCTGATAAGAAGAAGAATTATCGCTGCCAAAGACAAGCTGTTAAATGGATTCGTTTTTCGACGAAATAGAAAAGACAGGCAAAACACCAACCCGATAATTGCTGCTCTGACCATCGGCGGCCTGGCAGGGACAATGAGCAGGAAAATTATTAGGGTGATGATGCAAACGAATGCACGGCCCGGTTTGGACAGGCCGATTGTCTTGCAAAGCCACCAGATGATACCTATCAATATCCCAAGATGAAGTCCCGAAAGACTTATAAAATGAAGCAGACCCGTCTGGCGAAACGCCCTGTAAGTCCTGCTGTCGATATCCTTCCTGTAACCCAAAAGAAGCGCCTCCAGCAGACCGTGATTGCCCTCTTCTATGACATCTTCTGAAAAAAGTCCCTCAGAAGCCAAATTGCGAAGCTTATTTCTTATAGCCCAAAAGCCGCTCTCCGAATTCCTTTTCAATAACGTTATTCCGCTCCGCCCTTTAATGTATGCTCCGACGAAAACACCTTTCCTTGAAAGATAACTTTTGAAGTCGAATTGGCCGGGGTTGGTTGGTTTTTCGAATCGGTCGAGCCAGCAGTGTGCCTGTATATAATCGCCGGAGTTTAAATCCACTAACGGTTCTCCAACCTGCACTCGAACAGTCCCTGCCGCCTCCACCCACCCGTCATTCGTCTCTACTTCTTTTACTTTAAGGTAGAAACTGCTTGCCGGGTCGGTGAACGTAAACTTTGCGAATGCCCAGTCCTTGTTTTTGTTGGTATATGGCTTGCTTACAATTGAGCCGCGGATTTGGGCTAATTGTCGATTATCTTTTACCAGATTTTGAATGTCGTTGCTCCTCGGCCGATAGAAACTGTTTATCCGAACTGCTCCGAGGCATATAAAGCAACCTAACGCAAGGTAGGCGAATACTTCTGTATCCCTGCGATACTTCCCTCTAAAATAAACAGCCGCCGACACTGTTGATAAAAGCAATAATAGGACAATCCAAAAAGCCGGTGAACCGGAAAAAATGTCACCTGCGAGAATACCAATTATCAAACCCAGCACTGCAAACACTAACGGAGCGGTATCTGTTATTGTCCGATGAACATCTCTTGGCCCGGCAAGCTGCCTGTCAATCAACTCTAATTTTCGTTGAATGTCCTCCATAACTAAACAGATTACACTCAACAAGCGAAGGACTCAAGAGCAATTTTACCGCAGGAGGTCGCAGAGTACGCAGAGGGGATTCAAAATTAGAAATAACCACAGAGAATACAGAGAAATTAGAGGATTTTAAAAAAGCAATTTGTTTAAAGTTGACTGTCTTATCTCAAAAGAAAAACCATACTTTTTGGTAACTCTTTTTACTAAGTCTTCTATCCAATAAGGTGCTTCAGGACTAATAATAATCTCAGATATCATAGCATCTAAATTTACTTCTATTTTCAATCCATCCGAATTATGCAGAACTGGAGTTGTTAGATCATAAGTATATATTACCAATCGTAATTCCTTTTCATGTTCAAAGCATTGCCTCTTTGTAAAAACAGCATCATCACCACTGAAAGATTTAGGATTGTTCGTCTTTCTATCAGCCACTTTTTCATGGCCATATGTTACTGAACCCATATATATAGTATATTCACTACTTTTACTTTCTATAGATTGAACTAATTTCCCAATATTTGATTTAATAGCAATTCCCTCATCGTTTTTTGGAAATAATTTCCATAAAGCTACCGATTCTACATCACTTAAATACCAACAACTAACAAATGTATCATTGGGAAGTGCCTTATCTAATTCTTTAAGCAATTTCTTTGAAGACCCACCTTTTTTGTCATGCGAAGAAAACGGTATAAATGAGCCTTCATAAGGGTCTATATCTCGTAAAATAGTAAGTCGGGGGAAAAATAAGCAACTTGAATCAAGCAAATCTACAAGTTTGCTAAAATCAATGTATCTCCAAATCTCACTTTCATCAGAATATACTTCTTTTTTGAAGAATTGAGTAAATATCATTAAATCCTCCTCTGTTAATCTTTGTAATATATTCGCCAGATTGATTTGGAATTATATGAATTTGCAACTCGATCTATTATTCACACTTCTCTATTTTCTCTTTACCGCCCATATATGGCTGGAGGGCTTTGGGTATTGTCACCGAGCCGTCTTCTGTTTGGTATAATTCCAGGAGCGGTATCAGTATCCTTGGTGACGCAATAACGGTATTGTTAAGAGTATGGCAGAAAATATTCTTCCCTGTCTGCCTGTCTTTATAACGAAGATTCATTCGCTTGGCCTGGAAGTCATAAAATTTACTCGCACTGTGCGTCTCAGAATAGCTTTCTCTTGAAGGCATCCACGCCTCTATATCGAATTTCTTCGCCTGCCCTCTGCCTAAATCTCCCGTGCACACATTCACCACGCGATAAGGCAGCTCCAGGGCCTGCATAATATGCTCCGCATTGGACAAAATCTCTTTATGAAACTTGTTACTCTCTTCTCTGCTGTTCCTGCAGACCACCACCTGCTCGACTTTATCGAACTGATGTATTCGGTAAAGACCGTAAGTATCTTTACCCGCCGCCCCAGCTTCTCGCCTGAAACAGCTTGACATCGCAGCATATTTCAATGGAAGCTCGTCGGCACTTAATATCTCTCCCATCCGGTAAGCCGTAAGCGGAACCTCTGCCGTCCCGACTAAGCTCAGCTCATCCTTCTCCATCATATAGGTCTGCTCTTCCGAGCCGGGAAAAAATCCCGTCCCCATCATCGTCTCATACCTGGCGAGCAGCGGAACCGAAAATGGGACATATCCCTGCTCTAACATATAATCCATCGCAAAACGAAGTATCGCCCAGTGCAAAAGCGCACCGTCACCTTTAAGAAAATAATTACGTGTTCCCGCAGTCTTCACTCCGCGCTCAATATCGATTATCCCCAAACCCATTCCCAGTTCCACGTGGTCTTTCGGCTCAAAATCAAATTCTCGTATCTGCCCTTCCTTGCGCAGCTCTACACTTTCCGTATCATCCTTACCCGAAGGCACGTCCTCATCCGCCGGCTGCGCCACCTGGGCAAGTAAATCATCATATTCCGGCTGGCGCATTTTAATCCGTTTTTGGGAGTGCTGCTCCTCTTTCTTAAGATTGGATAGATTAGCTATTTCAGCTTCTTTTACAACGCCTGATAGCTTTGGAATTTTTTTGCCAATTTGATTTTTAATCGTGGCAATATCCTGTAATTTTTGCTTGGTTTCTACCAGTAATTTATCCAGATAGAGCAATCTATCGATATTAACGTCAAAGTGCTTATCTTTGGCTGCTTTTTTGAACTTTTGCGGATTTTCGCGTATTTGTTTTATATCAATCATTTCATAAACTGCTTTTAACTTTTTATTTTCCTTCGTATCTTTTTATTATAACAACATTATTTTGTCCGCCAAACCCGAAAGATTCATTAATTGCAATATCGACCTTACATTTTCTCGGCTCATTCGGCACATAATCCAAATCAAGCTGCGGGTCACGGTCTTCCAGGTTCATCGTAGCTGGAATAATCCCGTCCCGTATCGCCAGCACGCACGTAATCAATTCCGCCGCTCCCGCCGCACCTATCAAATGTCCCAGCATACTCTTAACGCTGCTCGCCGGTATCTTTTTTGCCCGCTCTTTGAATGCCGCCTTTATCGCTTTGGTTTCTATCGAATCATTTTCCCTCGTGCTTGTTCCGTGAGTATTGATATAATCGATGTCTTTATAGCTGATACTTGCATCCGCTAGCGCCAGCTCAATCGCTTGTTTCGCTCCCCGGCCTTCCTCGTGCATATCCGTAACCCTGAATGCATCGCTGCTGCTGCCGTAACCTGTCAATTCCGCCAGAATCTTTGCTCCTCTTCGCTTTGCTGAGCTAAGGGACTCTAATATCACGATTGCCGCCCCTTCACCTAAAACAAATCCGTCCCTGCTTGCCGCAAAAGGACGCGATGCCGTTTGCGGACTGTCATTGCGGCTCGATAGGGCGGTAAGACGATTAAATCCCGTAACGCCCAATGGATGAATCATCGAATGAGCGCCACCCGATATCATAACATCCGCATCTCCCCGGCGGATTATCTCCATCGATTCCCCGACCGCCTGGGTGCTCGCCGCACAAGCGGTAAGACAGCTTCTCACCGGACCTCTCGCTCCTGTCATCATCGCTATATGACAAGCGGGCATATTCGGCTCCTGCTCAAGCTCGCCCATCGCATCCAGCTTGCCGAGGGACACCTCTGCCCACTTGACCCAGTCCATCCGACGCTCTGAATCGTCCCACGCCTGCACTAATGATTCGAAAAATACTTCATTATTAACCGAACCCTCTCCTGCTCCTAAATATATCCCCATTCGGTCTCTTTTTATGCCGTCGCAAATTTTCTCACTCTCAACATCTATACCCGCTCCCCTGCACGCCTCCTCCGTGGCGCCGATTACAAAGCCGGAAGCGCGGTTGCTGTCCTTGTGTAACTCCGGCCTCTTCGTATGTTTTGTAAAATCATAACCTTTCACTTCCGCACCGAATTGCGATGGAAACGTCGATGCATCGAAGATAGTCGTTTTCCCCATCCCGCTTTTACCGGAAAGTATCGACTCCCAAAGCTCACTTACACTGTGACCAAGAGGACAAACTATTCCCATCCCCGTTATCACTACTCTCTCTTTGCTTTCCTTCTTAATCATCGGCCTCTAATTTTCTAATCAAAAATTTAACCCGGCTTTTCTTTATCCTCAGCTTTTCTTCAATACCACCGCTGCCGTCTGACCGCCATAAGTATAATTGCAGCAGAGCACGTAACGAATATCCTCACTCTTTGGCTTGGTGACAATGTTAAGATTGCACCCCTCTGCTCCTTTAACGAAATTTTTCGCTGCCGGTATCTTTCCATCCCGCATCGCACAAATCCCTGCGATAACATCCAGTGCTCCGCTTGCCGCTCCCGTTGTGCTAAGCATTGATTTACTGGCGAATACCGGTATCTTGCCGGCGAACTCGCCTAATGCCGCCTCAATCCCCCTCGACTCCGCCAGGTCATCCTCCGGTATCCCCGTCCCGTGAGGTATTATCAAATCCAATTCACCTGGTTCTATCTCGGCATCTGCCATCGCATTCTCTATTGCTATCTGAATCCCTTTGCCATCCGACTCCAGATGTTCGTAAGCCGGGTTGATACTCTGGCTTTGCCCCACTCCCGCTATCTGACCGTATATGTTAGCTCCGCGCCCTTTAGCCCTTTCAATATCCTCAAGCACAATCATCCCCGCTCCCTCGCCGAATACCGAGCCGCTTGCCTCATCGTCAAATGGCCTGCACGCCCCGGCAGGGTTATCATTGTTCTTGCTTGTTACTCTCTTGAGAAGACACTGCCTTGCCATAATTATTGCATTTACCTTCGCTTCTGCTCCGCCTGCTAATGCAACGTCACTGTCACCGCGAAAAATAATCTGGGCCGATTCGCCTATCGCAAGTAATCCGCCCGCCTCCGCACACGTAATCGTATTGCTCGGCCCTTGTATGTCGTGAATGATTCCTATATGACACGCAAGCATATTTGGCAGATACTTCAATAGCCAAAGGGGCGTCAAATTCTCAATCCCATCCTTGCCCCACTTGTGTATATCAAATTTCCCATTCGTGATACTCTTCGCCACAGCGGGAGCTATCTCCTCCAGGTCGCAGCTGATAAGACCTGCACCAAGATTGATTGACATCCGCGACGGCTCCACGTTGATATTTTCTTCATCTATACCCTTGGTTACAAGACCGCTGTCGAGTATTGACTCTCGTGCCGCTACAACCGATAGCTCTATATCACGAGACATCAGTTTCACACTCTTTCGGCGGCGCTTCGGGACGTACTTGCGAACTTTGAACTCCGGAACTTCTCCTGCAAGTTGACAGCTAAAACCCGTTGGGTCAAATGACTTGATTCTATCTATCCCGCATCTGCCTTCGCAAAGCCCCGACCACATCTCTGCACTGCTCAGGCCGAGTGGACTTATAGCACCTATGCCTGTTATTGCTACACCCGTTGAGCTCACTAATCCGCCTCCGTTGCATTCTTCGAGCTGTCTTTATCCCCTGTGGAAATGCCTCGCATTAGTGATTTGAATGTATCCGTAAAAACAAAATTATCCTTCGGAAACTTCTTGCCCCCGAGATTCCGGTCTATATGGCTGAACATCAAATCTATCTCAGCTATTAACTTCTCCCCGCAGTGAATCTCCCCCGTCGTACTGGCCGCTTCATCCGTGAGCATCTCTATCTTTGCATCATAACGGATTGTATCGCCGGGGCAAACATAATCGAAAAACACCGCCTTATTCACTTTCGCAAGTATGACTTTTTCCTGAAAGTCTTTTGCTTCTCCTGTCAGTATCCCCGCTGTCTGGGCCATCCCTTCTATCATCAGGCACTCGGGCATAACCGGAAAACCCGGAAAATGGTCATGAAGATACTCTTCCGCAAGCGTTACATTCTTTATCGATGATGCTCGCTTGCCGCTCTCGAACTCAACAAATTTATCTATCCAAATCCAGCGCATATATTAAAAAATCTTCCCGTTACCCGTATATATACCCCTGTCCCTGATGAAAGCTTTATGCAGCATTCAATTTGTTGTCAACATAATTTATTATTGCATCTACCGTAAACAAGTTACCCAGCTTGTTTATATCAGGGTCTGTCTCGAAATCGCCTAATTTGGTATGAGGCATCTTCTCTTTTAATTCCGACAAACCCTTTTCAGTAAATTTCCCGTTCTCTACAAAATCAGGATTATTCATAATAGTCTCTGCCGGAAATAACTCTTCACGAGGTATCTTTATCTCGAATACCTTCTCAAGGCGAAATACTATATCAAGAAAATCTATGCTCTCCGCTCCTAAGTCTTCCATTAGTCTTGACTCTTTGCTTACCTCATCGTCATCAACTCCGAGTGCCTCTACAAGAACCTCTTGAACGTTCTTAAATATCTCATCCCGACTCATACTCATATTATCTTACCTCCGGTCAACTGGTTATCATTAGTATTTATACCGATTCGCACCTGGTATAAAAATCATTTCAGTTTTATTAAGGACTTAACAGCTTCCAACGCTCTTTCAGGCTTGCCGTAACCTTAGCATCCACCGACGCCATCTTCGCATCCTTCGATGCAAGATTAAAATGCCTTAACCCGAACTTCGCTGTTACTATCTCTTCGCCCGAGGACAAACCTACTCCTTTGAAACTGCTTACTTCTTCTTCTATCATCTTGGCCTCTACTCGGTATTCTATCTGAGAACCCGGCGTGCTGAAACTCTTATATTTTACATTTCTGGCCTGCTCAAGAAGTATCATGCTGTGTGAAAATCCCTCCGTTAATCGGACAAGCCACGAGGCCGACTCGACTAAGCCCTCCAGAAGGAGCACTCCCGGCAAAACCGGAAAGCTCGGAAAATGGTCCGACAAATACTCCTCAGCAAGCGATATATTCTTCAATGCACGGATTTCCTTGCCGCGCTCGTAGGATAATACCTTGTCTATTAATATAAATCTCATAAAAAAATAAATTCCAAATTGACTTAATTAACATCTAACGTTTGACTTTTGACTCAATACGATAATCAAGAACTAATCCTTTTTCCAGTCTTTTTTCCTTTTTTAACACATCTTATTTAATTAAAAGAATCACATTATCTTTTTCCTTGCTGTTTATGGGACTTTTTGATATTTTGCTTATAGTATAAAAATATAAACTAAACTTTTTGTGAAATCTATTATTAATTATGATTGCCGCTAATCCACAATCTGGCTTGGATTGCAGTGTGCTTGTCCTCAATAAACACTATATGGCCATCAGAATCATAAGGGCAAGAAGAGCTTTTGCCCTGCTCTGTAAAGAAATGGCCGAAGTCGTCTCATTCGAAAAGGGCTCCTTCTCTAACTATGATTTTCAGAGCTGGTGCGAAGTAAGCGAATTCAAGCGCAGCTTCAACCCTGATGGGCACGATTGGGTATCTACCGTCAATTTCCATATCGCCGTCCCAAGAATAATCAGACTGCTTTTTTACGACCGCCTGCCGAGAACGGAAGTGAAATTCAATCGAAGAAACATCTTCGCTCGAGACGAAAACAAATGCCAGTATTGCGGCGGGAAATTTGCTACAAACGAATTATCACTCGACCACATTGTCCCGAAAAGCTTGGGCGGGGAATCTACCTGGGAAAACCTCGTCTGCTCCTGCACAGACTGCAACGTCAAAAAGGGCGGCAGAACACCAAAACAGGCAAGGATGACACTGATTAAAAAACCGCTAAAACCAAAAAGAAACCCCCTCATTCACGTCCACCTCGGACACAAGCGATACCAAAGCTGGAAACAATTCCTCGATAATGCTTACTGGTCGGTAGAGCTAAAATAATTCACTAAGGACTTGTAAATAAATTAGGTTTTATTTTGGCGTCAGCAAGGACGATGCTGGCAAGGAAGAAAACGCAACCCTACTCGTTGTAGGGTGAGTATTCCTGACGCCGCCAGCCGAAGCCACAGCCAGTCAAAATGAAAGATAATTTTTTTACACGTCCTAAGAACAATAGCAGGCCACCCGCACCTCTCCGAAGTTAACCCTTCGACCCGGAAATCACTACTGTATATTCACCCTTTAGATTTGACTCCAAACCATCTATCAGCTCCGACAAAAGACCGCCTCTTACCCCCTCGTGAATCTTCGTCAATTCCTTGCATATCGCCGCCTGCCGGTCACCATACACCTCCAATGCATCTTCGAGAAACGCCTTCAGGCGGTGAGGACTTTCATAGAATATAAGTGTATGGCAGGAATCTTTATCGACCTCTAAAAAATGACGTCGCTTCCCTTGCTTCCTCGGCGCAAAGCCCCTGAACGTAAATGAATGACTCGGCAAACCTGACAGAACTATACCCATTACAAGAGCCGTCGCACCGGGTATCATCGTAACATCTATGCCCTCCTGGCGTGCCCTCCGAACTAACGCAAAACCAGGGTCTGATATACCCGGCGTCCCCGCATTGGATACCAACGCCACGGTTTGACCTTCCTTAAGCAATCCGACTATGCGATTGCCCGCCTTTGCTTCGTTGTATTTATGAAACGATATCTGCTTTTGCCTTATATCGAAATGTTTTAACAACCTGCCGGTTTTACGCGTATCCTCGCTCGCCACATAATCCACCTCCCTTAGCACCTCAAGGCCGCGCAAGCTCATATCAGACAAATTCCCGATTGGCGTCGCTACCAGATAAAGCATCTGTTACCCTCGCTCTAAAGCAAATTTTCTTAACTTTCGTTTGACCTCTTTCGTATAATATCAATGCACTGCCTACAATTTCCGCCGTTCCCATTCTCAGTATCCTCAGCCCGGAGCTTAAGGGTATTCTCTGAATAAATACACGCACCGTCAAACAAATATTTATCCACAAGCCGAATCCGCAAACCTGTTGACATCGTCTCTGGTTTTTAGTTTACTAATTGTATAAAGTCCCCGTAGCTCAATTGGATAGAGCGTCGGCCTCCGGAGCCGAAGGTTGCGCGTTCGAGTCGCGCCGGGGATAGTAAAAAAACTCGTTAGTAACTAAAACTGACCTATTTCTCATTTCCTGTCAGAATAACTGTTGTATTTACAAAGTGTTCCGCATTAGAAAAACTGATGTAAAGTCAGTCATCCGCCGTAGGAGGATACATCAATTTTGCTTTTTTAGCTTCGATTTTTGATGTTATTATCCTCCCTAAAAAAGCCCGGAGCGCAAGCGACGGGGAAAAAATTACTGTCATCCTAAGCGGGGTTCGCCAAAAGCGAACGGAGTCGAAGGCTCTGGCCTCCCCCTGTCATCCTGAGCGCAGCCGAAGGATCTGGCCTTCCCCTGTCATCCTGAACGGAGTCGAATGGATCTGGCCTGCGAGCATCATTTACCTCTACTTTCGATATCCCCCCGCCTGCCCTCGAACGTTTCTGTCGTGGGTCATTCCTACGCAGATTTGTCACCCCTGCGCAAGATTGTCACCCCTGCCCCTGCTTTTGCAGGGGTAAACTTGTCCCCGCGGAAACGGGGAGCAAGGGTAGAAATCCATTTTTTTAAAAAATAAGCTCTGCTTCCACAGAGCTTTCCGCCTCGCTTAGCCCCCAACTTTACGTTGGGGGGTTTTGTCTTTACGGAGTTGCTTTTACATTTAGCCCCCAGCCCGCGGGCTGGGGGTCAATTCTCTCTTTAGCATATCGAATTATGATGACAGATTCATCACTTCAGATTGTTCAACAATTCAACAAGATTGATAATTGCCTATATCAAAAACCTGTTACTCTTGCTAATGGCCACAAAGTCCATAATATTGGTGATCGAATTGAGTTTGGGCGTCTTGTAGTAGGCCACGGTCATTGGGGCGATATCTCGTTTGAGGCAATATTTTATGGTTTGCTAACTGGAATAGTATTCTACAATCAAGCATAACAGGTTGCCACAAACCCGCACTTGCCGTCAAAACAAAATATTGTATTAATACGCGCAAATTCATATAATTACAAAACGTATTGAAGAAGCAACGGGAACTTCTTATAAAGAAAAAGGAAATCTGTGTGAGGGCAGAGGTTGTGCGTGTTATGTGGAAACCATATAGACAGTAGTTAGGCGCAAATGCCTGTAGCCAAGGGGTAGAGAACGATCATGGGACATGGTAGTACAGAGGAGTGGCGAGTCTTTCAGGAGCGCGTCGCGGATCGCTTCAGGCGTATTCCGATCTGCAGAGTGACAGTGGGCGAAAAACTCAAAGGAGCTATAGCAAACCATGAAGTGGACGTCGTAGCGAGAATCGGCTCGCCCGACCACAACATCGTTATCACGGTCTTGATCGAGTGCAAGTTTTGGAAGAACCGAGTCCCTCAAGGTGAGCTCATCAAACTGAAGGCGATCGTTGATGACGTTGGTGCCGATAGGGGATACCTGGTCTCCGAAGTCGGCCATCAGAAAGGTAAGAGAGAATACCTTGACAGTCCCATCAACGTCGAAGCCTTAACATTGGCAGGGGTAGAGGCACTAACACTAAGAAAGATATTCGAGCCGCGCACGATGCACGTCGGTGTCTGCTCAGATTGTGGCCGGCAGATAACCTACCCATTCAGCCGCATGGAGGGGCAGTATTTTCCCCACAGCTGCTTGCTTTTTTCTTCGTTAGCAAGGTCAGGGAGAGCGTGACTCAACTCGCTGCTTTCGGCTTCACAGTAATGCCTACAGTATCGGGCTCGCTTTGGCCACTTTCGCAGGATGGGCTTGTTGACTTCTTCGATGAGCCATCGTTAACTATAAGCTGAAAAGTCAAAACTGTTTCCTGTTCAACTGCAGGCGCTGTGAAAACAGGTTTTACTGCTGTGTCATCCGATAATGTTACAGAAGGCCCTGCTATTTGCGTCCACTTGTATGCAAGCTCGTCCTTATCTGGGTCGCTGCTGGCTGAACCGTCAAGCTGAACTACATCACCGGATGTAACGTTTTGATCCGGGCCAGCATTAGCTGTCGGCTGTTTATTCGGGAAAGGAATAAGCCACTTTTCCTTGTTTTTCTCCCACCATTCGAGGCATTCTGATTGTTTGGCGTCTTTCTTAAGCTCACCATCTGTTAATAGAGATACAGCTGGTACTAATTCGGCGTCTCCTTGTTTTACTTTCTCGAGCATATAAGGTAAAGCGGCGACCCCTAAATCTATCATTCTCTGATACTTTGCTTTTGCCTCTGCTTCTTTGCCTTCCTGGCTTAATTTCTTCCATTCTTGGTAAAATTTTTCAAACTGCTGGGGTGCACAGGCACGTCCTTCTTTCCACCAATATACATAGACGCTTTCTCCTGCTTTCACATTGGGAAAATCTGGGAACACAACTACCTTTTTGTCCTTATCATATTTTCCGCGAATTTTTACTTTAGCAATTTCTTCAACAGCCCTGAAAAGTTTTCGCCCGTCTATACGATCCTGTTCTATCTTTTCGATGATATAGGGCAAGGCTGGTACTCCAAGGTCGATTATTTCTTGATATTCTGGGATTGACGAAAGCGGTGGCTTTGCTCTGGAGAGGAAGCGTAGCCCCGACTGGGAAATATACTCCTTCCAAGCCTGATATTTCGTCTCAAATTCTATTCTTATGCTACCTTTGTTTTCAGAACTCAAGACCTCCCTCGCCCACAACGGACTATAATAACCAAACGTCATCATCGATATCAAGAAAACTGCCCATAATGAATAAATACGCATTTTTTTCTCCTTCGTTCAATTAAGTTATTTCTGTTTGTAGTATCTTGTCGGCGTTCCGTAAGTATCGCCATTCAACTGGTCCCATACATGGTCTATCCTTTCCGCGCTCCCACATTTACTCTCCCACATTCCGTAGTCTGTTTTCCTAGCACCGTGGAAGCCATTATAATACATAATATCGGCATCTTCATGTCCTGTGCCCGTCGGTTCATATCCTTTGGCATCATAAAACGCATCCAATTCGGTTGTGGTCATCGTGCCATCACCATCACCCCATTCAACATCGATCACAAGGTCGCTCTCATGCACCTTGTTAGCTACTACATCAACATACCAGGTTGTTGTTTCACCTACAGACCAAGCTATGCAATTATAGTTAGGGTCGGCGTCACCGGTTATACTCCATTGTCCCCATTCTAAATTTGGGAACCAATTTTCGAATCTGTCTCTTTGTTCTTGTGTAGGCTCATCACCACAAGCACAAGGTACACAAGCTTCTGCCTCCGAGTTCCACTGCTCGCATTCGCCGCATTCATGGCCAAAGGCCGGAGTAATTAATAGTACAGGCG
>JAUVVQ010000067.1 GCA_030604525.1 Phycisphaerae bacterium
GATTTTAGCCCAAAAATACCTTTCCTACAGCACGACCATTTCAGTGTTTGAAGGTTCGCCTTCGCCAGCTTTGTTTACGGCGATGATGCGGTATTCAAGTTCTTTTGACTTCGGCTGCTCAACTAATTGTGGCTATTGTAGGCAGAGCCTTCCTGTCTTGCGAACGTAGGACTGTCAGAACTGTCCATGTCCAGAATGATCTCTTTGACAGGCTTGCGGTTATGAATTTTATCCACCCATTGACCCGGCTGGTTCATCAGGGCTTTGAGGTTTTGTGGTTGTGTGAGAATTTCCGTTTCAAATCTTCCCATCTGGCTGACAGAAGCTGCTGTTTTATCTTTCGCTCGTTCCCCTACAACGGCACGCTGCCAGGATCAACAGATAACGCCAACTCAATCAAACGCCTTCTATAAGCTCTATTCTAACAAATTTTATTTCCTTTGCACAACTTCATCTGGGAAATCCGAGATATCTTCTCTCCAATCCAAACAGAACTACTTTTGCTCCAGCAGTTTTTGATAGACCGCTTCGATTGTATCAACCATTTTTTCAGGTGCGAATTTTTCTTTTACAAATTGGCGGCCGTTATTGCCGAGTTGCTGCCTGAGCCGGCTATTTTCGATAAGTTCGGCACAGGCATTTGTCAATTGCTCAACGTTTTTCGGCTCTATGAGGCGGCCGGTATCTTCATTAACCACTTCCCTTGCACCGTCTACGTCGAAGGATATTGCCGGCTTGGCGCAGAGCATCGCCTGCGGCAGTGAGCGGGCCAGGCCTTCTCGCAGCGAGCAGTGCACCAGTATGTCCGAAGACTGTATTGCCAGCGGAATCTGGCTCGGCGGCAAAAGGCCGGTGAATTTTATCCTGTCGGCCAAACCGATTTTGTAAACCTGCTGCTTGTACATATCCGACAAATTTCCATCGCCGACAAACAGCCACATTGCATTATTGTATTTCTTTGCAAGGTCTTTAGCTGACTCGATAATGTAATCGTGGCCTTTGAGCATAAAAAGCCGGGCTATAGTGACAAGCACGACGGCCTCTTTACTAATGCCATATTTAACGCGAAACTGCGTTATGCGGGTTTGGTCTATCGGTTCCAGGAAACTATCTTCCTCAATGGCCGAATATGCAGTGACGAACGGTTTGTCTACTCCTACTGCTGCGGCTTGTGCCTGTGTGGTCATTGCATCGGCTACGCTTATAAAAACATCAGTTTTTTTTGCAGCGGATTTTTCTATAGCGATGTAAAATTTGTTGAGCCATTGACTCTGATAGGGATGAAATGCCAGGCCGTGGATTGTGTGGACGACGGCGGGTAGATTTTGGCTGGATTTTCTTTTCAGGCTGCGTGCGGCAAATCTTCCGAGTATTCCTGCCTTTGCGGAGTGGGTGTGTACAATGTCGGGCTGGAGGCGTTTGAGATGCGATTTGATTTGGCGATAAGCTAAAGCGTCGCAAAAAGGATGTATGGGCCTGATGAGATTTTTGACGGTGACGACTTTGTAGTTTTGATGTTTTGCCTGATTGAAGAGCTCGCCTTCAGGGCCAATGGCCGGACCTGTGATAAGCGTTACATCGTGGCCACGCTGTGCCAGCAGTTTGCAGGTTATCAGGGTATTTTCCTGCGCCCCGCCTAAGATTAACCTGGTTATTATATGGACAATTTTCATTTTTTAGGCTACTTTACCTTTTTCGCATCAGCAAGTTGGAAGGCCAGTATCTACTTTTTTACGTTGGCATTAATCCATTTCCGCCAAGCCTCGGCATCTTTGCCAAAATTTTGCTTTGTCAGCTGCTTTAACTTATTTTCAGCGTGTTCTCCAATAGTCAAAGGTTTCCAGTTTTTTTCATACCACTTCTTCGATATCTCAATACCCCATCTGACACATGGATGGTCGGCCAATGGGCCTGATTTATCCGCAGAAAGGTAATATTCCATATCCTGCCGGGCCTTATCATCAAGCACATCAACGAGTGCTAACAATCCTTCGCTCCCGACGTCTTTATTCAAATACCCAATCGCAGACACCCGAACAATTATGTGAACACTATTATCCGGTATTATTTTGCAGAGTATGCTCATAGCCTGTTTGCTCGCAATCTTTTCAGCTCTGGATATTGCCAAACGTGCCACATCAGTATTATCACTTTCAATAAGGCCTAATACCCACTCCTCCTCATCGCTCCAACCACACTGTATCAGCCGCCATTGTAGCCAGTCATTGTAAGACCTCTGTAGGTTCTCCCCAGTAACTTTCTTTAGAACTTTTACCCAAGCGCTGCAAAACGATTTATCTTTAAGGTTCTCACTCAATTTCAGCAGGCAAAAATCCATTATCTCCGTCTTCGCTCCTCTACAATATATCGTCTCCATTGAAAACGAAAAACCTAATCCTCCGTGCCAGAACAGCCAGCCACCTTTCTCAAAACTCATTTTGAATTTTGGCAAAAAAATATGCAGCACATATTCTCCACCGGTAGTTTTAGTGAAGATCAGTTCTTCCTCAGCCAAATCATACGTTTCATATTTTAATTTTTCCTTACTAAAAATTCGTTGCTTACTTTTAAGCATGCCTCGTACTGCCTTGCGAAAACATTCAGTTAAAACCGTACGATGGGTTGCATACAGCTCACTAAAGCAGAGCAGTCCTTCGCTGCTTTTAGCACAAGTGGTATTTATACCGGTAAATGTGGGAAGTAACTCTTGGGTTATTTTTCTCAAAAAACGTCGTCGTTCTATCACAGTATACACTTTACTGTCTAACAATCGCTTTGCGTCCATGGCTAATTCTTGCACAGCTTGCTTTTCCTCAGCATTGAGCCCTACTTCCTCATAATTAGACTTCATTTTGTCAAGTAGGTATACAAAGGTTCGTAACTCATCCTTATCGCCACATTTTTCTGGCAACAACTTTTTTATCCGCTCGGCGTTCGCGAGCACATTAACAGTTTCTGCAATTACCTCAGCCGAGTTCTTCATTGTGGGGTAATTCAATTTTTCAGCGGTGTCTGTCGGCTTGTGATAATCTTTGTATACCCCGCACGAGAAAAACAAAACGGGTATCTCCATCGTCTCAAACGCAACATGGTCTCCCCTCGGTCCGACTAAATCCGTTCCTACCGGTAATACCTCAATCCCAGCTTCTTTTCCTGATTGAACTATCTGCGAGCGCAGCGTCGGATAAAGCTCTGTTCCAACAACGAACAGCGAATCTTCCACCACGTCGAGAAAATCCCTTCCAAGCAGGTCGACGTTAACTACAGCCACAATCTTTGCCTTTTCAAAGTCTTTCTGGCAAGTGAACACGAATGAGCCAAGTGTAAATTTTTCTTCACAATCGAAAGATGCAAAGCAAATCGACCGTTTGGACCGCGTCTTGTATAATGCCAACTGCTCTGCTATCTCCAGAAGTACGGCCACTCCCGATGCATTGTCACAGGCTCCATGGTATATACCTTTTTTGCCTTTCCGCAAATGGTCGTAATGAGCGGCCAAAATCACAATCTCATCAGTAAGATTCGGATCCGACCCAGGCAATATGCCTATCACATTTGTCCCAAAACCAAACGACTGCTCATATCCTTTTGCTTGTCCCCAGGGTATCAGTCCATAGTCCTGGAATCTACTTTTCAAATACTTTCGCACGGTTGCCGATTCCCATGTCCCGGGCTTGCGACCTTTAAGTGCCGGCTGAGCCAGAAAGTGAACATGGTCTGACAATTCCTGTGTTTCTATGGCCTGACTAATTTGCTCGTGCGGTATAGATACACATCCCGTCAGTATCATCAAATACAAATACAGAAGTGCGACTAATAATTTTTTCCGCATCGAGGAATATCCTCTTAATATTTAACCCACATCAGACATAGCCCAGCTGCTGGGGCGATTGGCCCGGCTGCTCTACGGTCTTTTGCTTCGAGAATTTTTTTTATCTTTTCGGGTTTCATTCTGCCGATACCGACTTCGACCAAAGTGCCGACGATATTTCTGACCATATTATACAGGAATCTGTCACCTTCTACATCGATATATACCCAATTGTTTTCGTATTGCGCACTATTTTCGTGATGGGTATGGTGTATTTTGTGTTGTGAGGAGGTGGTGACCTCGCATCGAAAGATAGTTCGCACTGAATTTTCCCTTTTATCGGCGGCTGAAGCGAAGGATTTGAAATCCTTTTTCCCGACGAGTAATTTTGCGGCCTCGGTCATAGCATCGATATTTAGTTTGCCGGGCAGGTGCCAGCAGTGCCTTATTTTCAAGACCGGCCTTACCTGTCCCGTAAAAATCGTATATCGGTACAGCTTACTTTTGACCGCGCCTATCAAATCAAAACCATCCGGAACTTGGACTGCTTCGGTGACTACAATATCAGCAGGAAGTCTGTGGGTGATTGCCTCGGCAAGCTTCTCGGTGGGTATGGGCGAATCTATCTGCACCAAGGCGACCTGTCCCAGAGCGCTTACTGCGGTATCGGTTCTGCTTGCCCCGTGTACTCTGACTTCGCAGCCGATGAGGTTCCGGATTGCTTCGGTAATTTGGCCCTGAATTGTTTTTTTGCCGGGCTGGATTTGCCAGCCGTAATACCGGCTGCCATCATAAGCAATTGTGAGTTTTATATTACGCACCGACATCTTTAAGAGAATACAGAATACAGAATTCAGAATACAGAATAAGGTATCAAGGATTCGATTTCCGGATAGAACGGCAATAAGCTTCAAGCAGCTTACTTACCTCCTCAATTTGTTCCAGAATCTGCTGCGATTCGCAGTACCCCAAATCCTGAGTCAGTAAAAGATAATAGCGAGATTCCTCTAATGAACCTTGAGCAATATTTAAGAAACGGCTTTTGTCACCTTTACCTCTTTTCTTGAATGCCTCGGCAATGTTAGCAGGGATTGACACCGCTGACCGCCGAAGCTGAGAGGTGAGACCATAGATTTCGGTTTTCGGAAATCTGCTTGTTATTCTATAAACTGCAAGAACAAATTGATGGGCCTTTTGCCAGACGGTTAAATCCTGAAACTTCCTTGCTGGTTGCCTCATTCTGGCTCCTGACTCCTGAATTCTAATCAGAGCAGTTTTTCCGCGATTTGGACAGCGTTCAGGGCTGCGCCTTTTCGCAGCTGGTCGCCGGCAACCCAGAGATTGATGCCGCGATTTTCAGGGATTGACTGGTCCTGGCGGATTCGGCCAACGAATATGTCGTCTTTTCCTGTAGCGTCGATGGGCATTGGGAAGCGATTGTTTTGGCGGTCGTCAATGAGTGAAACGCCCGGGGCGGTGCTGAGCAGGTTCCTGACCTGGTCGGGTGTAATCGGTTCGGCAAATTCGAGATTGATGCTCTCGCAGTGCGCTCTGAATACTGGGATGCGAATGCAGGTGCAGGTAATCGCAATATCGGGACAATCGAAAATCTTTCTGGTCTCATTGACCATTTTTACTTCTTCCAGGTTGTAGCCGTCGGCATCAAGCGCTGAATTATGGCTGAATACATTAAACGCTGTTTGATAAGGGAAGGCCTTGCAGGTTGGCTTTTTCCCATCGAGGATTTCCCGGGTTTGATTTTCCAGCTCGAGCATTGCCTGCATCCCCGCACCGCTGGCGGCCTGGTAGGTGCTGACAACCATTCGTTTAACGGGATTGGCTTTGTGCAGCGGCCAGACCGGCACTATGCCGATAATTGTCGAACAGTTTGGATTGGCGATGATACCCTTATGCTTTTGAATTTCCTGCGGATTTATTTCAGGAATCACAAGCGGAACGTCCGGGTCCATTCGAAAGGCCGAGGAGTTATCGACCACGACTGCGCCGGCTTCTACCGCAGCCGGGGCGAATTGTTTACTTCGTTCTCCGCCGGCACTGAACAATGCAATATCGATGCGGGCAAAGCTTTTTTTGGTAAGTTCTTCGACGATATATTCTTTGCCTTTGAATTCGATTTTCTTACCGGCTGAGCGGCTGCTTGCAAGCATTTTCAGCGAATCGAACGCGAAATCGCGCTGTTCGAGGATTTTCAAAAACTCCTGTCCCACCGCTCCGGTAACGCCCGCAACTGCCAGATTACAACTCATATTTACCCTGTTAGAAAACTCCGGAGTTTTATCCGGACGTCTGTTTCCCCATGCCTTCCGGGGAATTTTCCCTTTTTGCCCCGTTATTATACTATTTCTAACGGGGTTTACGTCTCCTCAATCGCATTTCGTAATCGAGATACGCTTACATAAGTAATGGACAGCCAGATAACGACTGCCCACCTAAAACCTGTAAAACCGCTATTCGGCTGACAATCCTACACTATTTACCCACAAAAAGCAATATTTATTTAGCCCTGCGCCTGCCCCGTCCCTTCGGGGTTTCATGCGGGGTTTTCTTTATGTTTAGCCCGGCCCTCCGGGCCGGGTCCCCTCCGTCATCGCGAGGCCGCCAACGGCGGACGACGCGCCAATCTCAAAAATAACCAATATCGAATATCCGCTTCCGGCGGAATCAATGGAATGCCCCCCAAACTTACACCCCTTTAAGCGCATAGCATATCTTCTTTACAACTCCATCCAGGTCTCTTTCTATACTATGCTCCCAGATTCTAATCACCCGCCATCCTATACGCCGTAATTTTGCAAAATTCCGCTGGTCCCGCTTTCTGGTCTCTCCGATCTTCTTCCGCCAAAACTTTGAAAGCTTGTTCTCCCATTGCGGAAACCTATACCCATGCCAGAAATCACCGTCCAGAAAAACAACCACTTTCGCTTTCACAAAAACTATGTCCGGCTTCCCGGGCAACTTCCCCGTATGCTTGCGAAACCGCAACCCCCGCTTATGCAACGCAGACCTCACTAACCGCTCCAAGCCCGTGTCCCGCCCTTTAACACGCGACATGCAATAACTACGCTGTTGTGAAGATAGATTATCCATAGCGTGTTTTTGGCAAGCTAAACATAACTTTTCTCACATATACAATTACATAATCTTTAATCAAAAGGCTGAAAGTAGTCTACCAGCGAAAACTTAGGACGGTCATTAGACCAATACAGTTCTGGTTCAGGATCGTGTGAAATTAATAAATGATAATGTTTGACATTGCCATCGGGCTTTTTTGTATCACCTGTATTTTTCAAAAATTCAGTCACAATCGATAACGGCACTTTAGCAAAACCAAATACCCCCATAATAAATACAACGTATGATACATTGTACTCCTCGATATATTTAAGACTTTGGGGTGTTATGGCATACCAATAATAATCATTTTTGTCATAGTATTTAGACTTTTTAACATAGATAACAGAACCTTCATCCAACTTATAGCATTTGAATCTCCCAACGGTTGACTCAAGCTTCCCGCCACCTAATATTTCAATAATGTCATATTCCTCCGTTTGCCCCTTTTCGACAGGCTCAGTTTCTAAAGCTGGTTCATTACTGTCAGGGGAATAATACTCCGGCGTATTATTTACCAAGAACTTTTTAATTCTAAAAACTTTTGTAGGAATATCCAAGGCTTGCA
>JAUVVQ010000053.1 GCA_030604525.1 Phycisphaerae bacterium
CAGTTTGGCCTTGAATGCAGCACTGTGATTCCGTCGTTTGTTCTTCATAATTTGTCTCCTGAAACTATTATCGTCTCAGACGACAAATCCACCTTAATCACGCGCCCAGTTTTTGGGGAGTATTATAACCTTGTGAAATAAAACTTTTGCCGGTATCATCTGTTTCTCAACACTAGGCCCTTTAAAACTAACCTCAAAACCTTTCCCGCCTGCGCCCTGATAAAAACTAACAACGAAAGGATACGTCCCCGCACGCAGGGCAATCATACCTGACCTCTCCCTCATCGGATGTGAAAAATCATTCTCTACCACTTCTGTTTCATCGATAAACAGCTTGCTGCCGTCATCGGAATTCGTATAGAAAGTATAAATCCCGTCCGCGGAAACCTTAATAAAACCTTCGTATTTCAAAGCAAAATTCTCATCTCGTTCCGCAAAACTCAAATCACAAACGCTCGCAATACCGCTGGCCTCCGGCTCTAATTCACGAAATTCGGGCAGCTTATCCCACACCCTTGCATCATTTTCATAATACGCAAACTCCAGTCCCGGCTCCAAACCACTAACCTCTTCCGGCTCTCGCAAGCTTACCTTCCGGCAGGTATATTCACTTACACCGCTCTTTGTCCCGTCTGACCAGTATGTCCTCGCTTTAACCGTAGTGGTATCCGTCAAAGTAATCGGCCCATCATAGAGGTTGGAATTCTTGTCCGGCTCACTGCCGTCAAGAGTGTACCTTATCTTGCCTGCCTCTACTGGATTGGATATCCGAATCTCACCTTTTTCAAGAAAAACCACGTCCTCCGATTCGATAATCGGCGGAATGTAACCTTTATTTATCCTCTGGACATCCTTAACATCCATCTTGATGACCGCTCTGTCATAAGTCATCATTCCGTTAACTTCAACCTCCACATCCGTTGTTTGAGTATAAACCGCTGCTGACAATCCTTTGCCTATTAGCGGATAAAGCTCCTTTATCAAGTGACTGTAAGCCCTTGTCAGCTCCTTGGAGTTCTTATAGCTGCGATAGCCCCAGTTCTCTTTCTCCTGCCACGTGTGACCCTTAATCGGCAAGCCAAGTCCGCCGAATTCTCCGAGCACGATTGCTCTTTCCTCCTCCGGCTCCGGCATCGATGGACCTGGATAGTCATGAATATCTTTAATATCGCCTACGCCGCGGTCCGCCCAGCCGCTGGTGCTGTCAACCAGACGACTCGAATCTAGTTTCTTTACCATATCCGTAACTTCCCCTGTCTTCCATTGCCCCCACCCCTCATTATAAGGAACCCACACCACTATACTCGGATGATTCCAGAGGTCCTTAATCATACGGCTAAACTCCAGCTTGAATTGCCTGCCGGATTCCCGGCTGCGCTCAATATCAGAATCTGAAGGGCTAATATATTTATCCCCGCTCGGCATATCCTGCCATACTAAAAGACCAAGCTTATCGCACCAGTAATACCACCGCCCCGGCTCGCGTTTGACGTGCTTACGGGCAAGATTGAAACCTAACTTTTTCGTCACCTCTATATCATACCGCAGCGCCTCATCCGTTGGTGCTGTGTAAAGTCCGTCTGGCCACCAGCCCTGGTCAAGAAATCCAAACTGAAATAAAAACTTATTATTAAGCATCAGGCGCGTTATGCCTTTTTTGTCCTTGCCGAGACTTATCTTCCGCATCCCGAAATAACTGCTCACCTCATCAACTCTCCTGCCGCCCTTGTCCTTCAGCACAACCTTCAGATCATATAAAAACGGCGAGTCAGGCCGCCAAAGCTTTGGCTTGCTTATCGAAATCCCCATCGCCTCTCCAGCTTTTCCCTTCCCTTTACCCTTTGTCCACCAGCCGTCCTTGACCTTCATCTCAACCGTGTAACCCTCTGCCGCCTCACTGCAAATCGCTGTTACTTCCACGAGCTTGTTATCAATATCAGGCACAATCTTAATGCTCTTTATATACGCCTCATTTACCGGCTCAAGCCATACCGTCTGCCATATACCGGTAACACTGGTATACCATATTCCTCTCGGATTAATGACTTGCTTGCCTCTTGGCTGAGTGCCCCTGTTGCTCGGGTCCCATACCGATAATACTATCTTCTGCAAACCTTCTTCTGCTAAAGCATCTGTTATATCAAAACTGAATGGATTGTATCCGCCTTTATGCATCCCGATTCTTTCTCCGTTGACCCATACCGTCGCCTTCCAGTCAACCGCTCCGAAATGCAGGATAACCCTCTTGCCTTTCCATTTCTTCGGAACTTCAAACTGCCTCCTATACCACAGCTCATTTGCGCCGCCTACCTTTTTTTCAACACCTGAAAGCGCCGATTCCGCACAGAACGGAACAAGTATATCTCCGTCAAACTCAGCCGGTTGCCCTTCGCCGTTCGCCCGTATTGCATATTCCCACTTACCGTTAAGATTCTTCCAATTCTTTCTAACCATCTGAGGACGGGGATATTCTGCCCACACATTATCTGCACTTACCTTCTCCGCCCATCGGCTCATAATCCTGCCGTGAGACATACTGCAGAGAATTAGCATCGAAACTGTTACAAAAATTAATTTTGCACCTTTCTTACTCATCTTAAAACCCCTTATCGTTAAACCCAGAAATTCCTAAATTTATTCACTCAGAATCTAAAAAGACATTTTATTCAATTCCCAGCTCGATAACAGAAATCGTATGCGGCTTATCATAAACATTCCCTCCTGCTGGCAAATCTATATTCGATATGTAAAGTTTATCTCCGCGAAGACAAACTTCTGATGGCCTGTCCAAAAGACCTCCTGCACCTGTCGTATCACCGTTTTGTGCTATTGTTGTTACCTTACCGCTCCTGCCGTCAACCTTATGAATAGCATTAGCTGCAAAATCAGCAATGTATATGTCGCCGCTCCGGCAATCAACCTTCAGACCGTCAATGCTTCTAATCCCACCTCCCTTGGCAAATACCTCTTGGCAAATCACCTCGCCTTTTTCATTAATGGTTATCTTGACAAGCTCGCCCTCTCCGAAATTGCCCACAAACAAATTCCCTTGCTTATCAGTATCTATCCCGTTGGCGCCAAATAACTGGTCAGAATTGCCTGTATACATCGTCGCAATAAGATGCCGGTCATTTCCGCCGCGGGTAATCTTGATTCTCCCCCCCTTAAATTCCGAATACCGAAAACGATACACCCCGCTCGGCATAGGCCGGGCATCTGCATCAAGAGATGTCTCTGTTACATATATATATTTATCAGTGCATGCCACACCGTTCGGTATGTTAAAACCTTCCGCAATGACTTCGCAGCCAACTGCTGTCCCGTTTCTCATCAATACCCGCAGAAGACGCGACTTGTTTTCCTTAACATAGGGATTTTGATTATCCGCTACATATAAATTACCATCGACGCCGATATCTATGCCAAGAGGATTGGCCTGCTTCGTCTCCCGGTCCACGGGGAAAGTAAGTACTTCTGTTATCGTCTCATCAGGCCTGATTTTCAAAAGCTTGGCCGGATAACTCGCATCATTCCAGTTGGGACAGCTCATATATATATTCCCCTCAGAATCCAGAACCATCCCGTCAGTCGTATTATACTTCTCAGGAAGATTCACCGCTATACGTGGATTCTTCAAACGGTCGCTGCTGCCGCAGCCGGAAAGCATCAATACCAAAATGGTTAAAAATAAAGCTTGTATAAGAGAATCAAAGCTTGGTTCACGTTTCATTAATTACTCCTTAAAAGTTCTTTCAATAATATCACCCGGGACAGTCTATTCCAAAAGCCCATAAAAAGCAATCCTTTAACGTTATAATTCGAATTTTACCACCGGACGGAAAACTGCTTAAATTAAATGCCGCAACCAATTTGCTGTCTTAAAAAACTATCTGTAAATAAGAACAGCTAATAAACTTTATCTTTAACTTGTATTTGACAACTAATTGGTTTTTGAGTTTAATCTTTCCTGAATAATAAAGCGATAAATCCCAGAAAAGTGAGGTAAGTTTACTATGCCAAAGCGTAAAGATATAAACAAAGTAATGATTATTGGTTCCGGCCCCATCATCATTGGGCAGGCCTGTGAGTTTGATTATTCCGGCACTCAGGCCTGTAAAGCGCTCAAAAAGCTCGGCTATAAAATCGTGCTCGCCAATTCGAACCCCGCCACAATTATGACCGACCCGGAAATGGCTGATGTTACTTATATCGAACCGCTCAACCTGCAGTCAATGACGAAAATTATCGAAAAAGAACGCCCCGATGCGCTCCTGCCGAACCTCGGTGGACAAAGCGCTCTTAACCTCTCCTCTGAATTGGAAAAAGAAGGCGTACTCAAAAAATACGGCGTGAAAATTATTGGCGTTAAAATCGACGCTATTAAAAGAGGAGAAGATAGAATCGAATTTAAAAAAACAATGAACAAATTGGGAATCGAAATGCCGCAAAGTCACCACGCCTTCAGTGTCGAAGAAGCCGAGAAAATCGCTAAAAAACTTGGCTTCCCTGTCGTCGTACGCCCCGCTTACACCATGGGTGGAACAGGGGGAGGGATGGTTTACAACCGCGACGAATTGGAAATCATCGCAGCCAGGGGACTTTCCGCAAGTATGGTCGGACAAGTACTCATCGAAGAATCTGTCCTTGGATGGGAAGAGTTGGAATTGGAGGTCGTAAGAGATGTAAAGGGACAGAAAATTACCGTCTGCTTTATAGAAAATGTTGACGCAATGGGTATCCATACTGGCGATTCATACTGCACAGCCCCTATGCTCACAATAGATGAAAAACTACAGCAAAAACTACAAAAGCTCGCATACGATATCGTTGACGCCATTGAGGTCATCGGAGGTACGAATATCCAGTTTGCTCACGACCCCGAAACCGGAAAGGTCGTTGTTATCGAAATAAACCCGAGAACATCACGTTCTTCTGCACTCGCTTCAAAAGCCACCGGATTCCCTATCGCTCTTATCTCTTCTATGCTTGCAGCGGGCATGACACTCGATGAAATCCCCTATTGGAAGGAAGGAACCCTCGAAAAATACAAACCCTCGGGCGACTATGTGGTGGTTAAGTTTGCTCGATGGGCATTTGAAAAGTTCAAAGGAATTGAAGATAAACTCGGAACACAGATGAGGGCTGTCGGGGAAGTTATGAGCATCGGAAAAACATATAAGGAAGCTTTTCAAAAAGCAATACGCTCTCTCGAAATCGGAAGATACGGTCTGGGTTTTGCAAAAAACTTCAACAAATTGCCGTTTGAAGAATTAATGAAACTCGTCAGCATACCAACAAGCGAAAGACAGTTCATTATGTATGAAGCCATTAGAAAGGGTGTCTCTATAGACCAGCTCTGTCAAAAAACATACATCAAAAAATGGTTCGTTCAGCAAATGGCTGAACTTGTCGAGCTTGAGGAAAAAATCTTAAAATACAAGGGGGGAAAACTACCGGGCCAACTCCTGAAGGAAGCAAAAAAAGATGGCTTCGCTGACCTTTATCTTGCCCAATTACTTGATACATCTGAAGAAAAAATAAGAAATCAGAGAACCAAACTCGGCGTTGTTGAGGGTTGGGAACCGGTTCCCGTAAGCGGAGTCGAAAATGCCGCATACTACTTCTCCACATATAACGCACCGGATAAAGTCGAAGTCTCAAACAAACCGAAGATTATGGTCCTTGGGGGAGGACCGAATAGAATCGGACAGGGTATCGAGTTCGATTATTGCTGTGTTCACGCCGCTTTCGCCCTGAAAGAACAGGGAATTGAGACCATAATGGTAAACTGCAATCCGGAAACCGTCTCCACTGACTACGATACCTCTGATAAGTTATACTTCGAGCCGTTAACCGTCGAAGACGTCCTTAGCATTTACCAAAAGGAAAAACCCGAGGGTGTCATTGTCCAGTTCGGAGGACAAACGCCTTTAAATGTCGCAAACCAGCTTCAACAGGCGGGTGTCAAAATCCTCGGGACTTCACCGGAAACTATCGACCTCTCAGAAGACCGGGACCGATTCAGAGAAAAAATGAAAAAACTGGGCATCCCTATGCCCGAATCTGATATGGCAAGCAACCTGAAGCAGGCGCTGAAAATCGCACAGCGCATTGGATACCCCTTGATGGTAAGACCGTCCTATGTCCTCGGCGGAAGGGGAATGGAAATTGTACACGACGAAGAAATGCTGCGAGAGTATGTCGCTGCTGCCGTCGCCGTAACCCCGGAAAAACCAATACTCATAGATAAGTTCCTCGTAAACGCCATAGAAGCTGAAGCCGATGCTATCTCCGATGGCTCCGATGCCTTCGTCCCTGCCGTTATGGAACATATCGAGCTTGCGGGAGTTCATTCAGGAGACTCCGCCTGTGTTATCCCTCCAGTCTCAATACCTAAAAAACATATTGATACCATTTGCGAATACACCAGAAAAATTGCAGTCGAGTTGAATGTCGTTGGATTGATGAACATCCAGTATGCAATAGAAAACGACGTTCTCTATTGTCTTGAAGCTAACCCAAGGGCATCGAGAACCGTACCGTTGGTCTCGAAAGTTTGCGGCATCTCGATGGCAAGAATCGCTACTCAGGTCATGCTCGGAAAATCAATTGCTGATTTGAACCTCAAACAAAGAAAAATCCCGTATTTCGGCGTAAAAGAAGCCGTTTTCCCCTTTAATATGTTCCAGGAAGTTGACCCCGTCCTGGGACCGGAGATGCGCTCAACAGGAGAAGTTCTGGGATTGGCTGATTCCTTCGGCCTTGCTTTCTTCAAAGCTCAAAAAGCTGCACAGCAGCCACTGCCTTTGAAAGGTACTGTCCTTATTACTGTTGCAGAACCGGACAAAAAATATATCGTCGAGACTGCAAAAACTTTTGAGGATATGAGCTTTAAAATCCTGGCAACAGAAGGAACTCATAAATTCTTAACCGAAAATGGAATTAAATCGCAGCAAATCCTGAAGGTCTATGAAGGAAGGCCGAACATTGTCGATGCAGTCAAAAATAAAGAAATCCAGCTCATCATAAACACCCCCGTCGGGAAAATGGGCAAGCATGATGATTCATATATCAGAAAAACTGCCATAAAGTTCAAAATACCATACATCACTACCACCGCTGCCGCTGCCGCCACCGCAAAAGGTATCGCTGCAAAAAGACAGGGGGAAACATTAGTGAAATCGCTCCAGGAATACCATCTCGCAATCAAATAGTATAAACGTCCGGAACAGCTCCTTTGATTAGTTCTCTCGGACTATTTATTATTCGTTTATATTTTGTTGAGAAAACCCACTCAAAATGGGCGTTACAGAACCGGCAGCTTGTAACTTCACCGCTGTGAACTGTGCGCTCAAACTAACCGAGCTAATCGCCCGGTATCAGGATGGTGATTGTCTCTCGAATATCCTCCGAGGAGCTCCCTACCATCAATTTAAATTCACCCGTCTCAACCGCCCAGCAATTCGAATCCGGATGCCAGAAAGAAAAATCCTCTTTTGCTAGCATAAAACTAACGGTTTTTTTCCCGCCCGCAGGCAGGTGAATTCTCTTAAACGCCCTTAATTTCTTTTTCGGCTGGGTGAACGTGGATTTCACGTCCTTGATGTATAGCTGAACTACTTCGTCCCCATCATAATCCCCGATATTTTCGATATCAGCACTTACCGTAAGAGCTTTGTCCTTAAAAATATCAAAAGTTTTGGAGCTGGTGGCTATATTACTGTATTCGAAATCTGTGTAGCTCAAACCGTAACCGAAAGGATAAAGCGGCTCGCCGGCAAAATACCAGTAAGTCCTGCCTTTGGTGATATCATAATCATCAAGCACAGGCAGTTGCTCGACCGATTTGTAAAAGGTCACAGGAAGCTTACCGCCGGGATTATAATCACCGAACAAAACATCCGCTATAGCTGTCCCCCCCGATTGCCCCGGATACCACGCCTCTAATATCGCCGGAACATTCTTCGCAGTCCAGTTAATCGCCAAAGGCATGCCGTTGACTAACACCACAACCGTATTTGGATTCGCCTCGTAAACCGCTTGGATGAGCTCCTCTTGTACTCCCGGAAGTCCCAGTTCAGACCGGTCAAGTGATTCGTTGGCAATCTCAAGACTGCTTCCCACTACAACAACCGCCGCATCAGATTCTGATGCTAACTTTACCGCCTCAGAAAAACCCGACTTGTCGTCATCACTCAACTCACAGCCCTTCGCGAATCTGACCTTAACATCATCTCCGGCCTTTTCCTCGATACCCTCCAGTGGCGTTACTGAAAATGGGGGAGTACCGGAATACCCGCCAAACCTTGCTTCGTCGGCGTTCGGACCAATCACCGCCACACTGTCGATGGATTCCTTTTTAAGAGGCAAAATATGATTTTCATTTTTCAACAAGACCATTGTCTCCTTTGCTGCATCGAGAGCCAGCTCTGCGTGTTCCCGGCAAACTAACTTCTCAACTGGTATCGAACTATAAGGATCCATCTCGTCGGGGTCAAATTCTCCCAGTTTAAAACGCGCGCGGAATAATCTTGTCACTGCCTTGTCAATAACACCCTCGCTAATGTATCCTTTCTCAACCGCACCGGGAAGATATTTGTCGTACATAAATTGTTCTGTTTCGCAGGTTTCGCATTCCAGGTCCGTCCCCGCATCGACTGCGAGTGCTACTGCTTTTTCCGGGTCCGTCTCGTATTTATGACCGTGAACAATGTCACTGATAGCACCGCAGTCTGAAACCACATAACCCTTGAACCCCCAATCCTTGCGGAGAATATCGGTCATAAGACCCTTATTCGCACAGCAGGGAACTCCATTCAAAGCATTATAAGCGCCCATAACGGAAAAACAACCTCCCTCGATAATAGCGGCTTTAAAGGCGGGTAGGTAATATTCCCTCAGGTTTCGTTCACTGATATCGGATGAGCCCGTATGTCGGTTGAATTCACTGTTGTTGGCAACAAAGTGCTTGACTGTGGCAACGGCTTTGAGATATTTTTCGTCCTCTCCCTGGAAACCTTTTACAAAAGCTACAGCCATCCGTGACATCAAATACGGGTCCTCACTGTACGCTTCCTCAAACCTGCCCCAGCGAGGGTCTCGTAACATATTTATCGTAGGTGACCAGTAGGTAAGTTTCTTCCCCGAAACTTTGTTATAAACCCGTGCCTCATCCGAAACTGCCGACGTCATTCGCTTAATCAATTCAGGATTCCATGTGCTGCCCAGACCTATTGCCTGCGGGAATACCGTCGCCTCTCCGGAACGGGCAACTCCGTGAAGTGCCTCATTCCACCAGCCGCCGTCCTGGCATGCTCCTTCAGGCCAGTTCTCCCAGTCCTCCCAGGGCTTAGGATTCTCTGAGGTAATAAGTTTATCTTCTCTTTGTTCCTCTTCGAATGTCTCTCCTGAGGTAGGTTCATAAGCCGAAACACCAAGCCGGTCAATCGCAGGTGCAAGATGACTCATCTGCGAAATCTTCTCTTCGAGTGTCATACGAGATACTAAATCTTCAACTCTCTCCTCAATCGGATTGTTTGGGTCCCTGTAACTGGCAACGCTCTTACAGGATAAACTCAATATCGATATGGATAATAACAACCCGGCAATTAGAATCGTCTTGATTTCGGGAAAAAAACTGATATCCTCTTTCATCGTAATCCCTTTCGCTTCAAATGAATAAAACCGGTTATTTATCCTGCCTTTATATTTCCAAAAAAAAGCAGGGAGTAACTAAAAAATCTATCCTGAAAATGGGCGATACTGGATTCGAACCAGTGACCTCACGGGTGTGATCCGTGCGCTCTAACCAACTGAGCTAATCGCCCGGCAAAAATATTAAAACCTCCCACTCCTCCTTTTGTCAAGCTTTAATCGACTATCGCTTTGCTGCTTAATCTATACGGGAAAATATTCAGGGCTTCGGATAAACAAGATTTATCTCTCCCTGCTTCACGCCTTTTAAGCTGATAAGCTTCTCTCCCAGATGATTAAGCTCCCCAATCCTGCCGCGCAGCACTATTACTTCCATACACTCATCTTTGGCAAGATGAATATGTATCGAGGATATTGTCTGGAGCAGATGAGAATGCTGCAGAGAGGTCAGCTTTTGCATCAGCTTCGTCGAATGATGGTTGTAGACTATAGAAACTACGGCGTAAGCATTGACTTTTGGATTGGTTAATTTTTCCCGGCTTAATTGTTGGCGAATAAGGTCACGTACGGCTTCGGAGCGACTTTGATAACCCTGTCTTGCAATGATTTTATCAAAGCTTGAGAGCAGCATTTTATCCAAGGACACTCCAATACGTTCAACTTTCTGCATTTTTTTCTCCTTTTATAGAGCTAAGTTAAAGCATGTGGTTTTTAACGACGGTATTGAAAGATATTTTAGCCCAAAAAAAAAAAATTCAAAGAACCAAATTTTATGTTGATAAGATAACACGATTCTTGTATTTTACGGGTAGTAGCACGATTTTGCTACTTTTATGCGCAATATCAAATATCCAATTGTTAAGAAAAGTACATGGTATGAGGATAACAAAGTGGCGAACTGAATATTCAGGCAACATCTCTGGTGGTTTTTCCCTTTCTGAACTACTGGTAGTTATGACGACCATAACAACACTAACGGCCATTTTACTGCCCTCACTCGGAAGAAGCAGGGAATATGCACGCAGGGTTGCCTGTGCGAGCAACCTGCGACAATTGGGTTTTGGCCTGCGAATGTACGCTATAGATAACAATGGGCGGTATCCGGTTGAAGAGCTTTGTGGTAATCCGCAGTCGGTTTTGACTGGTAGTCTTTTCCCCAGTTATTTGGCCAATCGGGACATATTCTACTGCCCCAGTGCAGTTGTGGTTGAGCCATACGCACAAAGTAACGAATACGGTGGGCCGGGTGGCGATTCGGTCATTAACACGGACGAGAACTGGCAACGCTCTTACATCAGCTACAAATATTTCTCTATAATGCAGCGGGATACACGTATGCCGCTGCCGCTAAGTCTTTCCGAATATCCTCATTTTTTGAAGGACTATTCACCTTCAAGTCGATGGCTTATGAGCGACTGGGTCCGCAAAAATGCACCGGTTTTCCCACATATGGAGAAAGGAGGCTGGGGCGGCGGCAGGAACGTACTTTTTTCAGATACAAGCGTGCAGTTTGTCCGGCACAGGACGCTGGGCGCTTTTTGAAACGAATAATATTATTAATTGGAGACGAACAATGTTACGAACAACCTTATTAAATTCGCAAAGGCTGACACTTGCAAGTGTTAGGGAAAAGATTAACTTACTTACCTGGCAAGAACTGGCGTTCGCGGTGGCTGGTGGCATAGCTCTGGCTGGAGTCGGACAGCTTTTGGGACGAACGTTCCATCTGGCTTGGCCGGTTCCAATGTCAGGCTCGATAATCACAGCACTGCCACGCGCATTCATCTTGCTGGTGATTCTGCTTCGAATCGACCGCTTTGGTGCGTTAACCGTTGCTGGAATAGCCGAAGTGAGCACAAAACTGGCGGCGGGGTTTATCGGCTGGTGGCCAATGTCGCTACTTGTGCCACTATTAGCCGCTGTCACAGGAGATCTGATTTGGTGGTACTTGCGGCAACTACCATCACAGAAATTGACTCTGATATTAACAGGTGGTGGTCTTTGTGGGGCGAGGGTCTTGCTCGCCTTGTCTTTCTGGACTCTTCTGATGCGGCCAATTTCGCAAGGCGGTGAGCATATAGCCCTTACAGTGGGAGGTATTGTTGTAATTAATGTGGTTTTAGGTGTGATTGCCGGATTACTGGTTAGTAAATCAATCACAAACGTAAAGAGCAGCAAATGAAAAAACCCAATAAAAATCCAAGTGTAGCAACTTCAGATTCATTCACCATTCAGCCAATAGGATACGTACAATCGGCTTATGCCCAAACTGAAGATGTGGCCCACACGCACACAGGATGGACAGCGAACGTTTCACAGATTCGCCTTTTGCCTAGGTACGCTAAGGGATTAGGTGGCCTGACCGGCTATTCGCATATAATTGTCTTATTTCGAGTACATCGGGCCAAGGAATGGAAGATGCCAAAGGACCATAACAAGCCACCCCACGTGAAGGTGTTCGCTACAAGGATGCCGGTCCGGCCCAATTTTGTTGGGATGTCTGTTGTTGAGCTGCTATCTTTCTCCACTGACATGGGTGAGGTTATCGTAAAGGGCCTGGATGCGCTGGATGGTACACCTGTAATCGATATCAAGCCGTACATTCCCAATTTCGACAGTTATCCTGGTGCTTGCGTACCGGACTGGGTGAGGCAGCATCTCGACAGCCACCATCATGCAGGCCACGCGCATAACAACGAAAAGGTAGGTAAAACACAGGTAAAAATCCGCATGAAAGGAGCTTATTAAAACACAACAATTAACTTTTTTAGGAGAAGCGGTTATGAAAAATTTTTTAGTATCAGCCATTCTGCTGGCAATATTGTTCGTGGCAGATGTGTCAATCGGCTCCATAGAGTTTGAATTGCTAACGCACACAGACAACATACAACTGTTGCCTCAGCAGAAGGGGATTCTCGGTGTTTCAGGCGACCACCTTTTGCAAACAGCCGATGATATCGGCAGCACATTCAATCCCGATGGTTGCTTCAGCTTCAATTTCATGAATCCGGTAGGCATATCATTGCCCGATTACCCACCCGGTTATGCCGAATCAATTCATTCCATGAGTGGTTCGATTGTGCTTGACATCGATTTGCTAAATGGCGGTGCGGTGAGTATCGATTCGCTAACATTCAACGGATACATCGCTCCCTCAAAATTCAGCGTCCAGCGGTTGGTTCGAGTTGGTGACCCCGCAACCGGTTATAATACCGACGGAATGCCCAATGGCGGGACGTACATAGCATATACCCCTACCCATTGTCAAGACAAAAAACCGGTTCTTTTAAGGTGGACTCATCGCCACTGGTTAAGGCCGTTGGAACGGAGGGAGCCCGAAGGGCGACCGGAGTGCCAACGGCGACGCCATATAC
>JAUVVQ010000003.1 GCA_030604525.1 Phycisphaerae bacterium
CAGACTCCGTTCTTCCTCTGAAAGCTGAACAATGTATTTTTTGACCATGATAAATCTCCATGATAATTTAACCATAGAGAATTATCGGCAATACCCACCCAAATCTTTAACCGTGACAAAGCAGTAGTCTTTTTTCAGTTTTTTAGTTTCTTCCAACGGGGGTGAATCTGCGAAGTGAAAATCGGAGGTATGTGTTTGGGAGGCGGAGGTTTTTGTTATGTTTTCAGGTTTATCATAGTTGTAAACGAAGAGAGTTCCGAAGAGTTTTGCCGGCTGGACGAGGGGGATGTTAACGACGGTTTTTTCGCCACCCTTTACGGAAAGTTTTATAGGAGTTTCCATATCTGGGATTCTATCAGCGTTTACGCTTTGTGATTCGATGTTAAGATAATAGCTGCCTGGGGTGACGGAAGGGAAGATGAAGTTTCCATGCCGGTCTGAGACGGCGGTGATTCCGTTTAATGTGAGGAGACATTTTCGGAAAGGATTTTGAGATTGTTTGTCGAAGATAAATCCCTGGATGGAGCCGACGGATTTTTTTTTGCCGACGGGGATGCCGACGGGGACGGAGTATTGGAGCATCATAGAGGTTTCGTCTTCTATTATGGAGTTTTGGTATTCGGTGTATCTTGCAAGTATTGATAGTTTGTTATCGTTTTTGAAAGTATGGGTGAGTTTTACCTGGAAGTTGTTCCTGTCGCCGTAGAGAGAGCTTTGGTAGTCGTTTGTCTGGAAGGAGAAGTTGAGCGAGGTTTTTTTTGCGATTTCCAATCCTGCGTTTGCTCCTATTGTGATGCTTCTTTTGCTTTCTCCGGTGAAGCTGCTGTCATCGTCGTAATAGAGGTATCCGCTGTAAGTTTGTTGTCGGTTCGGGGAATAATATGCAGAGAGGGTGTATCTTTCGGTATCTAAATTTTGATTGGTGAGGTAGTTTTTGGTTTCCCCTGATTCGGCAGCGGCATTGAGAGTAAGCCGGCCGAGGTTTTGTGCGAGGGCGAATCTGATGTGTTTTTCGTCATAGTCGAAATCAGGAGTTTCGAGGCGGTCTTTTCTGTCTCTGCCTTTCCAATCGATTGAGACGGTAGTGTCTTTAAAGATTTTGTAATCCAGGCCGAGCTGGTAGTATTTTTCCAGTGGAGCGGAATACAGGGCTGGGTCGAGGTCGAGGTTGTTCTTTTCCCTTCTGAAAGCAGCGTTTATTCTAAGTCGTCTGCTCAGGGGGATAGTGAGGCCGGTGGAGATGTAATCGAGGTCCTTGTAATATCCCGGATAGTCCGGCCCTGCGTGGTTAAGTTTTACATAGTATGAGAAGAATTTGTTTTTTCCATAGAGCCGGGCCAGGTAAGCATTGTCTTTGTAATCGGTTCCCGGCCCGAGAGCGTATTCAAGCTCAAGGTTGGTGTCTTTTGCAGGTCTGAGATAAGAATATAGACTGAAGATGTAGTCGGTGTCTTCATTTCTTGTTTTTCTGAGCAGGTTTAATCCGATTTTTTGCTGGTCGTCCATAAGGTAGTTGATATATGCGGCTGTTTCGTAAGTTTTTGTATTCAGCCATCGTGTCTGCGTATAGTATGCGCCGAGGTCAAACTTTTGGTCGATGTGGAGGATTCCTTCGGCGCCTCTTCCGTAGAGGTAATTTTCAGTAAGCGGCGAGAGTGAGAAGCTTCTGTCACCGAGGTGCAACTCGTAGTCTTCGGTCCAGTATGAGAGGAAGTATTCATCCCGACTGCCAAAGATGGAATCGTCCTGGACGTCCGGGCCTCTGAAGCGGAATTTGATGCGTTTTTTTCCTTCTTCGTCGAGTGTGCCCTGTCCCTGCAGCTCGACTTGTAAACCGGAAGTGGCATCAGCGTTGTTTTCGGAGACGTAAGTGAATTTCAACTCTGATGGGATTCTGTGATATTTGTCTTTAGAGCCGGAGATTCTCGGCAGGATTTCGATTCGGGTTGAGGACTGTGCTTTTATTTTTGTTTCGCCTTTTTGCTGCGCTTGTGCTGTGAGGCGAACGAAGTGTTTTAATTTTCTGTTTATATCTTTTTTCGTATTCACAGTAACATTGACGGTTTTTGACTGTCCGGGAGAGAGGGTGAACTCTTTCGGCTGGAAGGAGAAAGGGAGCTCTTTTGCGCTGTAAATTTCGGCAATGACGTTGTAATCTACGTTTCCATTATTGGTGACAAGGAAGGAGGTCTTGTATTGATCTCCGGCGATGACATATTTTGGTGCTTCGAGGAGTTTAACCTGCAGGTTGTTTACAGGCAGGACGGTGACATAAGTTGAGCAGGAATCCCTGAGCGAGGGGTAATTTTTATCTTTTGCTATAAAAGTTACTTTGTATTGGCCTGCTGCGGCTGTCTGCGGGACGAAGAAGCTTACCAATTTTGATAGGGTTTGGTCCGGCTGCAAGAGGAACGGGAAATCCTTTGTTATAAGGTACCAGTCTTCAGGAAGTTTCATATCTAATATGAGCTGTCGAGTTTGTTTTGTGTAGTTTTTTATTGCAATGACGGCGGTTACGATTTGTCTTGGTTTTGTCTGAATTGCTTCTTTTGCGTTTTTGAGGCGGATAGTTATTTTATCACCGGCTGAGGGAGGGGAAGGAGGAGGCAAGTAGTTTGGAGTATTGGTGACTTTTTTTTCAAGCAGCGAAATTTCTTTTTGGGAATCTATAGAGAGGGGAATAATTTGGGTAGAGCAAAAGACGGAGGCGGCAGATTTGGTTTTCCCGTTCAGCAACGTTTTGGCGGTAAATTTCAATCGCTGGTTTTTGATATATTTATATTCTGTTTTGTCAATAGCTCTTATGGTAACGGTTACGAACTGAGAGCGGCCCGGTTTAAGTTTGAAGTTTTGGGGTTCGATGTTAAAAGCGGAGGATTGTTTATCTTCCATTTCGATGAATATTTTTCTTTCTCTACTGCTTTTATTTGTAACGGAGAAGGATGCCTGGTAATCATCTCCTTCGGTGACATATTCAGGAATTTCGAGGAGCTGGACAGTTAGTTTTTCGCTGGAGAGGATATTTACGTTTATGGAGTAGTAGTCACGGATGGAAGGGTATTTTCTTGCTCTTGCGAGGTATTGGATTGTGTAGTTACCGGGAGAGGCAGTTTCGGGGATGAAGACGCTGAGTTTTCTTGTTTTTGTTTGGTTTGAAGCGAGGTAGAAGGGGAATTCTTCAGTTATAAGTTTCCAGTTATCCGGTATTTTGACATCGACAATTAACTCGTATTGCCTGTTTGTGGTGTTTGTGATACGGAAGGCAGTGTCGAGGATTTGTCCCGGCTGGAGGTTAAATATTTCCTGTGCTTGCGGTCTTATGCGCAGTCCTTTTTCGTTTGCAGCATAAGCGGCCGTTGCGGCAAATAATAAAATTAAGATTATTTTTAAGCATTTAGTCATTTTATGAATTTGAAGTTATAATTTGCCCCAAAGATATAGTCACCACCGGCGTCTGCGACGACCAAAGCTTTGTAATTTCCTTCCGGCAGGTTTGTGAGGTCAACTTCGTATCTTACGGAAGTATCTGGGAAGAGGCGTCTTTTCCCGGCTTCGAATCTTCCGAGATAACTACCCGATTCGTCGTATAATTCGGTCCAGAGGGTTGGCCTGAGCCATCTTTGCCCGGAGTTTTCGACGTCAACCCGTAGAATTCTTTCGCTGCTGTCTTTGAGGAGCTTAGTATTGAGGAAGTTTATTTTTCTTGTTCCAGTGTCATTGATGTGCGTGACCATTTGTAGTCCGTACCGGACGACCTGGACGATACCTAATTTAGTTTTATCTTTTGCTGGTAGCGTGCTTTCCGGCGAGCCCTGTGGTATAGTTTCGGCCATTATCATACTCCAGTAAGTTCCCTTCAGGTTCGGGTCATCCGGAACATTTACGGTATAGTTTATTTTTGCAATTTCTCCCTGTGGTATTGTGAGCTTGTGAGGAGTAAATGTTATCCATTGAGCGTTTGAGCGTTTTAGTTTACCGGGCTGTCCGTAATAATTAACTCCTTTATAATTGAAGGCATAATCGGTCTGGTAGAATTTAATTTCCTCTGTTTTTTTGTGCTCGTTTTTTATGAGTATTGAGCCGGTGTATTTTTCTCCCGGTCCTGCTTTTTTCTGGTGCGTGAGTCCCCCTATGATGGAAGCGTCAGCAGCGGTAGCGAGCAAGATAGTTAAAGTTATAACCAGATAAGATAATTTTTTTAACGACATTTTTCACCTCGTATTTTTATTGGTCAGCAACTGTATAAGTTACGGTAGTGGAGTAGTTATCGGGTGGGACGGTAATTGAGACCCCGGTCAACTGCAATTGGATGTTTATAGTGTTTCTGTCGAGCGAACCAGAGAATAAGCTCTGGTTAGTTCCGGTTATTTCCTGGTAAGCGGAGCCGCCTGAAATAGTGCCGGCGCCGGTCCCGTCAGAGGTTCTTTTGACATTCAGGTGCAAGTTAGAGTGCCAGTTAGAATCGGATTTGTTTACATCGACGCCCCAATTTCCTGCGGCGATGATATCGAGGATAACCTGATCAACTGCGCTTGAATATGAAGGGTTGAGGTCGGAGCCGGGTCCTGCCTGGAGGTCGGAGGAGTCAATGGTAAGGTCCCACTGTCCCGTGGCGTTGATAGAGATAGCCCAGGTGACTGTTGCGGCGGCAAGGAGGATAAACAAGCAAGCTACGATTATGTAATCCAGTGCCTTTTTCACTTCGGTTCCTTCCAATTATAAACGCCAAAAAGCACAGGTGTTTCCGGACCTGTACTTTACAATAGAATGCTCCCCTGTCAGCCGGGTTATTTTCTTTTAAGAATCTTCGGTCAGAGTCCAGGTAACAATCTGAGTAGTATCGGTGTATGGAGCGACCATAGCGGTTACCTCAGCGGTGTAGGTTATTGTTTCAGCGGAGACATTTTCATTTGTAATGCCGGTAATGAAATCATAGTCAGTCGCGGCTGCAACGAATTCTGTTTTACCAGCGGAGGTACCGTTACTTCCGGCAGCGGTAACGTTTGCATAGAGCTTGATACCGCTGAAGAGAGCATCAATACTACCGGTTATTTTTCTTGTCGCCGCCGCTCCAACATTACAGGTCCAAGACATAGTAGTGGTGTTTTCGGTTACATCAGCGGGCAAATCCCCTGGCGTAGCCGGTGCGGCGATAGTCAAGGTGCCCGGGTCACCACTTACGGCCAACTCAGCGATTTCGCTGAATGTAACAGTGACGTTCTGATTAGTGTTGTCCGTAGCAGCAACCGCTACTGATGCCAGGGAAGCTATCCCAAGGATTAGTACAACTAGTACAACATTTTTGAGTTGAGGTTTCATATCCTCTCCTTCTTAGCTTTAGTTTATAATTATTGTTTTAGCTTTCAGCCACAAATACAATCTTTTCCCCCGATACAAACAGGTATTTTTCCCGATATAAACAGGTGTTTTTCCCAATCGGCTTTATTAACAGAAGTCTTAATATCAGTTTGTTTTTTGGGGTGTGTGAGGGGCGAAAATATGTTTTCGGAGGGCTATTATTGGACGAAAACAGGGGACAGGTCCGAAAAAAAAGCACAGGCGGGAATAAATAGGCAACCAGGAAGCAGCAGGTTGGTTACACTCTTTTATATCGTGGTCCGCCGGTATCTTCGTGAGCAGTGGTGATGTTATCGAGCGGGCATTTTCTCCGGCAGGTTTTGCGATAGAGGCATTTGTCGGGGTTGGCTGGTTTTACCCGGTTTAGGAGATGAAAAAAACACAGGAGGTTTTGAGACCTGCGTTTTATGATTCGGCAATTTTCAGGTGTGGAGAGTTTTTTTAAGAATCTTCTGTGAGTGTCCATGTAACAGTATGGGTAACATCGCCATAGGGGACGACCATAGAACTTACCTGTGCTCTGTAGGTGATGGTTTCGCCTAAGACATCTTCATTTGTGATACCGGTAACGAAGTCATAATCAGTAGCAGCGGCGAGGAATTGTGTTTCGCCTGCGGATGTGCCGTTACTTCCGGTATCGTCAACGGTTACATAGAGATTGACCCCATTGAAGAGAGCATCGATATTTCCGGTTATTTTTCTTGTCATACCTGCGCCCACATTAGAGGTCCAGGACATAGCAGTCGAGTTATCGGTCTGGTCCGCAGGTAAGTCCCCCGGTGAAGCCGGTGCGGTAAAAATCAAGGTACCCGGGTCTCCGCTCACACTCACTGCAGCAACTTCGTCAAATGTAATAGTGATATCCTGCGTTGCGGTGTCAGTAGCAGCGATAGCTATGGATGTCATAGTTAATATCAGAAAGATGAGTAAAATTTTTCCAATCAGAAGTTTCATAATTCCCCTCCACGAAGAACAAGTCCTATTAAGCCGGTTTTGTTTACTTAAACTATACCAACAAATATTCCTTATCCAAATACGATTAGGGGAATTTTATGCCCTTCTGGGTAGTAAATTCCCGCGATGAAAACTGCAAGTTCTTATTTTATAGTCAGTTACCCGCGAGTAAACGGGGAAAGTAAATCGTAAAGAGTATAATATATCTTTTTTAAAACGGCTCCTATTCAGCTATATTCGAGAGGGTAATATCGGAAGTTAAGCCAGGAGCATCACAGGCTTAGAAAGGCGTTAAGTGTTAGAAAGATTAAGGTAAATTTGTAAAAGTTATAAATTCTCAGGAATGATTGACAGAAAGGGAGTGAGTATTTAGTTCCCGTTGCGGAAAGCGAAAATCGATGAAGCTGACCCAGCGGAAGCATTGGTAACAAGCAAACAAATGGATTCCTGCCCCTGCTTGCGCAGGGGTGACAATCTTGCGCAGGGGTGACAATCTTGCGCAGGAATGACGAGATAGTGCTTCCGTAACGGATACTATTTACATTCTTTTATATCTTGGTCCGCCGGCGCCTTCGGGGGCGGTCCATCTGATGTTATCGAGCGGACATTTTATCTGACAGGTTTTGCAGTGGAGGCAGTTGGATGGATTGGCCGGTTTTACTTCGTTTCGAATTATCTCATAAACCTCAGCGGGACAAAAAGTGATGCAGGGGCTATCGTAGATTGGCGTGCATTTTTGTTTGCAGATTTCGGTGTCCAGGATTTTCAGATGTGAAGGTTGTTCTTCTCGGTGCTGTGTATCAGCCATTGCGGCGAATGTATCTTTGTCAAACTGCTGGTTTGGTTTTAGTTTATATTCAGCAGCGGTCATTGATTTTGTGTCCTGTTCGACCTTGAAGCGTGGTAGTAAATCAGCAATTGCAGATAACGGCAAGCCGATGAGCGGGCCGAATTTTGCTACGGTCTGCCTGAAATTGGCTGCGGAAAGCATTTCTTCGTAGAGTTTTGATTTTTTGATAAGTTCGGTGTATCTGAGAGCTGTAAATTGCGGAGAGTTAATGTTTTCAGCGATGGCGTCAGCGGCGTAGATTCCGGAGTAGATTGCGTTGTGGAGGCCTTTGATTTTGAGCATATTCACGAACCCGGCGGAGTCACCCGTTATGATGCAATTGGCTTTGCCAATTGTGCCGGTTTTGGGGTCATTAGGGACAGCATACAGGCCGGCTTCAGGTATCATTTTTGCTCCAGCTTCGACGACGGAGCCGTTTCTGATAAATTTTCCGACGAAGCTGTGATTTTTAAACAGCGTCAGCGCATCCTGAGGGTTGAAGTCTTTATATATCCAGTCGGCTCCAACGATGATACCGACTGCGATATGGTTTTTCCGTGCGGGGTAGATAATTCCTCCGCCAAACATAGCGGGTCCAATTAAGGGTCTCCACAAAGGATATCCCATAGCGTGGACGACCCTCGAGGAGGTGAATTTTTCGTACTGACTTTGACTTACCTTAATAAGCTCCTTTACTCCGACGGAATAAAGCTGCGGCGATTTTCGCTGCAGCTTCGCTTTTTCGATGAATGATTCTGTCACCAGTCCGTCACATCCTTCAGCAAGGACTATAAAATCAGCGTGGATTTTCTCGCCGGGGATATAGTTCGGCTGTTTTTCGCCTTTTTTGTCGAGTCCCTGGTCAACGAGTTTTACAGAAACGACGCTGCCATTTTGATTATCAAGGAAGACATCTTCGGCAGCGAATCCCGTGAGCAGTTCGATATCGAGATTTCGAGCGATACTTCCGAGCCACTTGGTAAGTTCGCTAACCGATACGATGTAATCGTCTTTGTGCAGCATTTGCCCGAAACCCAGGTGAAGGATTTTTGCCAGCTTTATCACAAAGGAGATATTGAAGGAGATTTTTTTGCCTAAGCAGAACATTATGTTGTCTTTTTGAACTTTTTGAGCGAGGATTTCTTTTGCCTGGTCGGTATTTTTCCATTGCGGGCAGGCCTCGTCAAGTAGGGTATGCAATGGTTCCGGTTCCAGGACAGCTCCGGAGAGGTTGTGGTTTCCGAGGTCGGCGGCTTTTTCGATGAGGCAGATATCGAGGCGAGGGTTTTTCTTTTTCAGGTGTATAGCACAGGCGAGTCCAGCGGGGCCGGCTCCTACTATCAAGACATCAGCTTTGTTATATTTGTTTTTTTCATTCATTTTGATTCTGGAGATTCAAATATTTTACCAATTCCGGGATTTTCTGTTCGACAGTTCCGACGATATAATAGTCACTTTGTTTGAAGATAGGTGCGTTTGGGTCTGAGTTTACAGCAATTATAGTCTCAGCGTTTGCGATACCAATCATATGCTGTATTGCTCCGGAGATTCCGAGAGCGATGTAAATTTTCGGTTTTACGGCAGTGCCCGTTTGCCCGACCTGCCTTACTCTATCAGCGAGTCCGTGCTCGACGGCGGCTCTTGAGGCGCCTTTCTCAATGGTGACATCGAGGTTTTGTTTTATGGCTTCGCAAAGTGAGCCGACGAGTTTTTCGTAGTTGTCCCTGTTCTGCATACCTTTTCCTCCGCTTACGATAATTTCGGTATTGAGGTTAACCTCACCGGGTGCGACGGAGGTTTTTATAATATCGATGCTACGGTCGCTATGCTCGAGTTTGATTTTGTGTTTTATGATTTTTCCTTTACCGTTAAGAGGTTTATCAGGCATTTTGAAAACTCCCGGTCTTGCGGTAGCCATTTGGATTTTTGAATTTTTGGTGCAGATTGAAGCCATCACATTTCCACCGAGTGCCGGCCTTGTCTGTAAAAGGATGCCGATGTTCCGGGTTCTGGACCTGTCGGTAATATCGAGTGAGGTGCAGTCGGCGGTGAGTCCGCACCCAAGCCGGTATGAGACCATCGGGGCAAGCATTCTTCCTCTTGGTGTGGCAGCGAAGAGGACGATTTGGGGTAAGTGGCTGCCGATGCAATCAGCGACGGCTTTTCTGTAAGCAGCGGGGTCAAATTGTTCGAGGAGCTGATGTTCGATAAGGTAAATTTTATCTGGTCCTGCGTGGATAATTTTTTCGGTCATTTTTTTTAGGTTCGCTCCAGCAAGGCAAACTCCGGTATTGACTCCCAGGGAATTTGCTAAAGCTGCGGCTTTTCCAATAAGCTCGAAAGTGGCGGGATGTATTTCCCGTCCGTCGTGCTCTGCCACAACCCATACATCCCCCTTGAAAGTAGAGTTGGTGAGTTCGAGGCCGTTGAGCATATCATCGAGGGCTTTTTTATGGAAATGTTTTCCGGCGACATCGAGGATTTGTTCCTTTGTGCTCCGGTTTATCCTGTTTATGTCAGTGATGTTTAGTTTTTTGAGTGTATCAGAAAGTATTTTAAAATCTTCGTTCTCTTTTTTCGTTGCTTCGAAGGACCTGTTAAATTTAGCAACTCTGTTTTTCGGCAGGCGATAGAGTTTTTGAGCATTGTTTTTGCGAGCGGATTCAGGTGTCCGGCTTTTGGATTTTTGCTGTATTATTTTTGCCAAGGATTGGGTATTTTCGAGTTTTTGTTTTTTTCTGATGCTTTTTCCAGGTGGGAAGACCCTTATGACGGAAGTTTTTGAGCCGTTAACACCGATAAGCTCTGCATTGATATCAGGACTGTTCCATTGGGTAATATCCATTTTTTCGGCTTTTCTGGCGTCAGCAAAGGTCGCAAAGAGCGGGTATTTGTGTTCAGCAACAGTAATTACCGCAGGAGGTTTTTTTACGGCGACGGTCTGGCTTCCTCCTGCGATTATTCCGGTAAATTCAAAGCGGTTGTCTTTGTAAGCGACATCGGTAACATAAGCGATGCAGGGCAGATTCAACTCTTCTGCGATTTGTGGCGGGACCTGTGCGGTGTCACCGTCAACGGACTGCATACCGCAGATGACATAGTAGTCATCATTGTTGTTAAAGAATTCTCTTACGATTTTTTTTACAGCAAAAGCGAGGGGGTTTGCGGTGGCGACGGTGTCGGCTCCTCCGAGCGTTTTGTCTGTCAAGAGGACGGCGTCATCGACACGACGGCCGAGAGCGTATTTGAGGACTTCCTGCGCCATAGGCGGTCCCATAGTCAGGCAGATTATTTTAGAGTGCTCGTCGCCGTTTTGGTGTTTCATCTGGTCTGCCATTGCGAGCGCCTGCGTATCCAGCTCGTTAATGACGCTTTTCAGGCGGGTTCTGATGAGGGTGCCGGTTTCGAGGTCAAAAGCATTGTCAGTAATCTGGCTGACATCGGGAACCTGTTTTACTAAAACTATGTAATTACTCATAGACGGTGCTATAAAAAGTTTTATACTTCAATAATCGTTATATTCCTGTATCAGGCTTCGCTCGGCAGCCCCCCGTGAATCTGCAGGCCGATTGTTCCCGTCTTTTTTATCGAATCATCACTTTCAGTGTAATGTATTGTTTTGTATCAGTTTAGCCACATTCAAATGCGTTTTCCTTCACATCGTATAACATATTCGTTCCAATCGTCTGCTCGCAGCAGTTTCTCCTGATTCGCTAATGCGAGCATTGTCCCTCGTCGCGACTCATCATATAGATTTCCCCAAACCACAGGGTACTGGCCGTTTTCACCGCCCATATCCGCCTGTTCAGATTCTCCACCATATTTATATCCTTTCTGCTTTTACCCCGTTAGAGTCTTACATTCAAATACCTTTCCAATTTGCCGCCTTTTATGACAATGCCATCTTCAAGAAACTCTGCAACTTAGTTTGAGCCCCTAACAGGACAAACCCATCGGATTCACCAAATCAAAAACAGTCACTATAACAAGTAAAGGGCGTTTTTTCTAATATTAAAGTAAATGTTTTTTCAATTATAGATATCATTAGTATGGATGTGAAAGTGGAAAAATTGAAAAAATGGTTGTAATCGAGGTTAAAATTGCTTTAAATATTACTCTTTTGCTGGGTGAAGCATAATTAAACCGGTTTATTGATTTTCCTGAGGTAGGTTACAATGGCAGATTTGAAAGCATTAGCAGATGCGATAATCGAAGGTAATCAAAGCAAAGCTGAGGAACTGACGAAGTCTGCTTTAGAGGAAGGTATGCCGGCTAAAGAAGTTCTCGACAATGGTTTAATCGCGGGGATGGATGTAGTTGGAGAGCGATTCAAGAAAAACGAGGTATATATACCAGAGGTTTTGATATCTGCCCGTGCGATGAAAGGTGCGATGAGCATACTCGAGCCGGAACTTACTAAGGCAGGGGTAGAACCGATTGGTAAATTCATAATAGGCACAGCTCAGGGAGATTTGCACGATATCGGCAAGAACCTTGTGTCAATGATGCTCAAAGGAGCAGGCTTCGAAGTAGTTGACCTCGGAGTAGACGTCTCCGCCGAGCAGTTTGTAGAGCAGGCGAAGGAAAAAGGTGCACAATTAGTAGGTATGAGCGCCCTTTTGACCACGACAATGCCGGGAATCGAGAAGACACTGAAGGCGTTGAAAGAAGCAGCTTTGCCAGTGAAGATAATGGTAGGCGGTGCACCGATAACGCAGGCATACGCAGATAAAATCGGAGCTGATGGTTATGCATCAGATGCGGCAACAGCGGTAGATGTGGCTAAAGAGCTTATCAGCTAATCAGATACCTTCGTTAAGTCATCAAAAACGGAAAAACAGCCCCGGATTCAATTCGGGGCTGTTTTTTTTTATGCGATATGTTAGAATGGACACTTGGTGTTGTGGGAAAATTTCTGGAATACCTCCAGGTTTATTTTGAGTGCTTTTAGAGTATATTTGCGAGCCGATGCGGAATTTAAAGGATGGACATTTAAGAGAGCTTCTCGTTCAGCTTCGCTTTACGCCTGAGGGGCAACGTCAAAAGCAGGTTGAATCGGTTGAAGAGCTAATCGGGATAATCGAGAAAGATAAAGAGTATCCTTTCGAGTTTGTCTGCTTTAAAATTACGGGTTATCATCCGAAGGGCAAGAGCGGCAGTGAGCTAATAAAGGGTCAGGCATTAATCGACGACCTTCGATTTTTCATATCCGAGCTTAGCGGTCAGCTCTGCAATTACGCAGAAGAACAAGACGAGAAAGTTTACGTTATCAGCGAGCTGGCTAAGGAGCTTGGAGTATCAAGCAAAACGATTCACCGCTGGCGTAAGCGTGGGCTGGTGGCGCGCAAATTTATTTTCGGCAACGGCAAGAAACGGTTAGGTTTTTTGCAGTCATCTGTTGATAAATTTTTGGGGACTCATCCTGATTTGGTAAAGAAAGGCGGAGATTTTGCGAAGCTGAGCAAGAAAGAGCGTGGATACATAATCAAGCGTGCCGGTGAGCTTGGCAGCAAGGCAGGGATGTCCCGGTATCAGGCGATAAAGCGGATATCGGAAGAGAGCGGCAGAGCCCATGAGACGGTGCGTTATACGATATTAAATGCAGAGAATCGTCGTGCAGGTAAGGGACTTTTCAAGAAGCCGGCGGGTGTGATACAGCCGGGGCAGGGGCGTGAGATTTACAAGCTTTTCAATCAGGGAATGAGTTTGCCGGAATTGATGAAGCAGTTTGACCGTAGCAAAAGCTCGATATACCGGATAATAAAACGTCGCCGGGCCAGAGCACTTATAAGCAAAAGGATAGAATTTATTGCCAGTGACGAATTTTTGGAGGACGTGGCAAAGGATAAGATTTTAAGCAAGGGGCTTTGTCTGGAGGAATTCGATGAGCGAGAAGTTCCAGATGTGTCAAATTTTAAGGGCGGTTCGCTTTCGAAATATATGGAGACGCTAAAACAGGTGCCTTTGCTCAGGAGGGAGCAGGAGCATGAGCTTTTTCGGCGGTATAATTATCTAAAATTTCTGGCGGATAAGGGGATAAGGCAGCTAAAGCCGCACCTTGCCACGAGTGTAGAGATAAAAGAGATAGAAGATTATCTTGCGGAGGCGGAGCGGATAAAAAATATTATCATCGAGGCGAATCTTCGTCTGGTGGTGAACATTGCGAACAAGCATACCATCAGCGGCGTGAACCTTCTTGATTTAATCAGCGAGGGAAATTTTGCGATGATGCATGCGGTAGAGAAGTTTGATTATGCGCGTGGTTTTAGATTTTCGACTTATGCATCGTGGGTGATAGCGAAGGATTTTGCACGTAAGATACCTGCGGAGAAGTCCCGTCCGGATAAGGCGGGGTCGGCTTCGGTAAGCGAGTTTCAAGACGATTTGCGGAAGAAGGCTGCCAGCGGGGCTGCGGAGATTGAGCGGGCGAGGACGAACCTGATACAGGCGATAAAAGATAATCTGGACGAGCGGGAGCAGTATATTATTATAAATCATTTCGGTCTTACGGGAACGTTAGTGAAAAAGAATAAAAAAACTTTAAAGCAGATTGGTGAGGATTTGGAATTAACCAAAGAGCGAGTCCGGCAGGTCGAGCTGGTGGCACTTCAGAAGTTAAGGCAGTATTTAAGTATCGAGGAGTTCGAGCTGCTGACGGGATAGCTGTGTATTGAGCTAACACACTCATATCTTTGGCGTTTTCAGGTGGTTTTTCCGAGTTGGTGGTTTGGGCCGATGGTGTAGAGGCGTTTTTTTGGTTCGGTGTTTTTGTGTGCGGCGATGATTTTACCGAGGAAGATAATATGGTCGCCGGCATCGGTCTCGGAGACGAGGGTGCATTCGAAATTAGCAACAGCATCGGAAAGGAGGAGCGAGTCGATTTGTTTTGCAGGTTCAGTTTTGCATTCTGATTCGGCAAATTTGCCGGTGTCCGAGCCGGATTTTGAGCCGAAAAGAAGTGCTTGAGCGGCCATATCGGCGGAGGGGAAACTAATAGTAAAACACTCCGAGAATCGGATGGTCTGGATGGAATAGTGAGTTTTAGCAACAGAGATAGCCATCATAGGTGGAGTACCCGAGGCGAGCATAGTCCAGCCGAGAGTGATGGGATTCGCCCTGCCGGTTTTGTCCTTTGCGACGGCGATGACGATTTGTTCGGGATACTTGGTTTTGACGGCATCTGCGTAATCGGTTTGTTTTTGCATTGTATTCTCCTTGATTTTGCTATATATTTCGATTATCGTTCCAAGGTTACAATATCAAAAAGTTTTATTTTTTACAAGGGGCAGATATGAGCAGAATAGGATTTATAGGCGGGGGTAATATGGCGGAGGCGTTGATAAAGGCAACTTTGTTCGCTGAGCTTTATAAAGCAGAAGAGATAATAGTAAGTGACATCGTTAAAGAGCGGCTTTCATATCTTGAAGATGTATATGCGGTTCAAGCGAGGGCGAGTAACTCTTCGGTTGCCGGCGGTGTTGATATACTGGTATTGAGTATCAAGCCGCAACAGATGGAAGAGGCGCTTGAGAGTATCAAGGATTCGGTAAAAGAGGATACGCTGGTGATTTCCATTGCGGCGGGCGTGAAGACGGGAAAGATAGCTTCGGTTTTAGGCGATAAAGCGATAATCCGCGTTATGCCTAATACGCCGGCCTTGATAAGTGAGGGAGCGGCGGCTTTGTATGCGACGGAGAAAGCGAAGTCGAGGTTGGAGGAGGCGAAGAAGATTTTTGATTCGGCGGGTAAGGCGGTTGTCGTCGAGGATGAGGGTTTGATGGATACGGTAACAGCGGTATCCGGCAGCGGGCCGGCTTACTTTTTTCTTTTGATAGAGGAGATGATAAAGTCCGGGGTGGAGCTGGGTTTGAGCGAGGAGATGTGCAGGGAGCTGGTTCTTCAGACGGCAAAGGGTGCGGCGATGCTGGCATGTGAAGGGGAAAAAAGAGGCGAGGGGCCGGGCGAGCTTCGCCGGAAGGTAACGTCACCGGGGGGGACGACGGAGGCGGCATTGAAGGTATTTTCGGATGGCAGCTTCGGTGCGCTCGTATTATCAGCGGTTAAGCGGGCTTATGAGCGCAGCCGGGAGCTTTCGGGTTAAGTTTTATTCTACGACAATAGCTTCTACGGGGCACTCATCAGCGGCCTGCTGGACATCGTCTTCTAATTCTTCGGAGACTTCATCGACGATTACCTCAGCCACATCCGAGCCCATCTGAAAAACATCGGGGCAGGTATTGACGCATAAGCCGCAGGCGGTGCAGGTATCTTCAATTCTGACTCTCATAATAACCTCCTTTTCATTTAAACGGAACTTATGTATCCGGTTGAAATAACAAGGATAATTTAACCATTCCTTTGGCGTATTGTCAAATGTTTCCAAGGAAGGATTTTATTGTTTGAAAATCTTTGTAATTTGTTTATGATATTGTGTTATGGTTTTGTTTTTACGGCCGGGTCCCATGCAGGCAGGGACCGTGAATCTGGTCAGACGGGGAACCGAGCAGCCATAAGCGTACTCTTTGTCGTGCGTGGATAAACCCGGCCACTTTGGAATTTATTATTTTCGATTTATTATTTTTAATTTATGGTCGGCCTGGGAACATTTCTTAACAATTAAACTTCCCGATAGAGGACAGGTTTGCCTTAATCTAAGAAATTGAAAGTTTGCGAGATATTAGTTACTTGAAAAATCATTTGTTTTAGATAATAATCAAGCACTATGGCTTATACGGTATTAGCAAGGAAATACAGGTCGCAGCGATTCGATGAAGTAGTGGGTCAGGATGCGATATCGCAGACATTAAAGAATGCGATTAAGACGGACAAGGTTGCGCATGCCTATCTTTTTGCGGGGACACGCGGGGTCGGCAAAACAACAATGGCGAGAATATTAGCGAAATCGCTTAACTGTCATTCGTCAGATTTGCCTACGGCAACGCCGTGCTGTAAGTGCGAGAGTTGTGTTGCGATAAACGCCGGTGACGATATAGACGTTATAGAAATAGACGGAGCGTCTAACAACGGTGTCGAGGAGGTTCGGAAGCTACGTGAGAATGCGATATACCGTCCGGCGCGGTCGCGTTTCAAGATATACATCATTGACGAGGTTCATATGTTGAGCACATCTGCGTTTAATGCGTTGTTGAAGATACTTGAGGAGCCGCCGAGCCACGTTAAATTTATCTTTGCGACGACTGAGCCGAATAAGGTGATAGCAACGATACAGTCGCGGTGTCAGCGGTTTGATTTTAATAATATCACTCCTTCGAAGATTGCCGAGCAGCTAAAATATATTTTAAAGGAGGAGAAGATAAAGTATGAGGAGGACTTGATGCTGCCGCTGGCGAAGATGGCGAACGGTTCGATGCGTGACGGGTTGAGCTTGCTTGACCGCTTGATAAGTACGGGAGCAGAGCCGCTTAATGCGGGACTGTTAGAGGAATATCTGGGTCTTGCCGACAGCGAGAAGATATATAACCTGATTGGCAAGATTGGCGACAGTGATGCGGCGGGTGCACTTTCGGCGGCAGACGATTTGATTTCCAGCGGGATTGGGGAAGTGCTGATTGTGGATTCCCTGATAGATTATATGCGGGATTTGATGGTGGTAAAAACGGCGGGGGTTGACAGCGAGCTTTTGATTTTAACTGGAGAGCAAAAGAAGAGGACGGCTGAATTAGCGGAGAAGTTCGATACAGCGGGGATAGTTTACAGTATAACGGCGTTGGAGAAGATGCGCTGGTTGATTAAGAATTCCGATTCTCCGAGGGCGCTTCTGGAGGCGCTGCTGCTGCGTTTTAGTCTGAGTGAGCATTTTCTTAATATCGATGAGCTTATCCGTCAAAGGCAAGGCGGCGATGATTCTTCGGTTAAAAAAAAACCCGCAGATAAGGTGACAGTCGCCGAGAAGGTCAAGAGACAATCAACACAAAGACAAACATCCCCTCAAGAAAGTAAAAGTAAAAACACCAATAGTGGGGATTCGGCAACATCGTCCGGCAGCCTGGAGGCAATACAGGATAACTGGTTAAGTCTATTAAGCGATATTGGAAACAAGCTGGGCAACGGGACGGCGGGGTTGTTGAAGTCGGCCCGGCCAAGCCGGCTGGGAAACAGCGTGTTGACGCTTACTTTTCCGCCCTCGGCGGGGATGCATATTAAGATTTGTCAGAGCAACGGGCGGGCGGAGAAAATAGAATCCTGGCTTGGCGAGCAAACGGGGTCTAAGGTTAAGGTGAAGTTTGAAATCGGCGAGCAGAAAGAAGCCGGCCAACAGGGAGGAGCAGGTAAAGGGAAAAGCAGCCACAAAAAGAATGAGCTTGTAAACGACCCGGCGGTCAAGACGGTACTTTTAGGGCTTGATGCGAAAGTTACCGGGATTGAGGAAAATTCAAACAAGTAAATCAATTTTTTGTTTAAACGGATTTAAAAGAATCAGTTATGAGTTCGGCGTATACAAAGAGTTTGCAAAGGTTGATAGAGGAGTTTGGTAAGCTACCTGGGGTTGGGCCTAAGACGGCTGGTCGTTTGGCGTTTTATGTATTGAAGACTGAGCCGACTGAGGCGATGAAACTGGCGGAGGCGATAAAGGATGTTAAGACGAAAATCAAGCGGTGCAGGAAATGTTTTAACCTGTCGGAGGGTGAGCTTTGCCAGATATGCTCCGACAATCGTCGAGATAAAAGCACAATCTGCGTGGTGGAGCAACCGAAAGATGTAATAGCGATTGAGAAGACGGGCGAGTGTAATTGGGTGTATCACGTTTTAGAAGGTCATATAGCTCCGCTTGAGGGGGTTGAGCCGGAGGATTTGACGATAGAGGAACTCGTCGAGCGGATTCGCAAAGGCGGAGTTAAGGAAGTGGTGATGGCAACCAATCCTAATATGAACGGCGACGGGACGGCACTTTATATCAGCTCTTTACTGAAAGGCAGCGGTGTTAAAATCACACGTCTTGCCAGAGGTCTGCCAACAGGTTCTTCGATAGAGTATTCCAATACAAAGATTTTAACCGATGCGATAATCGGCCGACAGAAATTCGAATAGGATAATTCACAAACACTATTAAGACAATTGTAAGGGATAGCGTATGTGTGAGAGAAAAGGATAAGAATATCTCAGGGGGCGGCAGTTGGAAAGTCAGCAAGTGTATTTCCCGTCAAGGGTTTTTGAAGAGGGCTGGAGCGACGAGGGTGGTGCTCCGATATGATGGTATCGGAATATAAAGATAAAAGAACTTTGAGTAAAAAGTTTGTAAACACGAAAGGGCAAATAGGTCAAAGAGTTCGGCGGGAATATTTTTGCAGGTGTTTTTTAATTGGTTTGATAATTTTTGCCGAAATGTCAGCTTATTTATGTTATAATACTCTTACAGTAATTGCCGAACAAGGGTATTAATTTTCGGAGTGAATTTTGAAACTGGAGATGCAAAGACAGATGCGGCTTGAGCAGAGGATGGTGCTTGCGCCGCGTATGATACAGTCGATGGAGATACTTCAGCTTCCTATACTTGCTCTTCAGGAACGGTTAGAACAGGAGTTGAATGACAATCCCGTTCTGGAGATGGAAGAGCCGTCGATGAGTGAAGCTGAGTCGCCGGGTTCTTCAGATGAAGAGGGAAGTGACGAGGAACTGAATGAAAAAGAGATGGACAACAACAAGTCAGAGGACTTTCAGCGTCTGGCGAGTTTGGGAGAAAGTTATAAAGAGTTTATGAATGAGTCTGGTTCTTTTCGCCGTCGAGTGCGCAGCGACGAGCCGGACCCTAAGCTGCAGGCGATAAAGAATACTGCCGCTTTGCCCCAGTCACTTCATGAATATTTAATGGAACAATGGCACCTGGTTGATGCGGAGGAGCCGGTTAAAAAGGCGGGGAAAGCCATAATAGATTATATCGACGACAGAGGTTATCTTAGTGTCCGTCTGGAACAGCTTCATAACAAAGAGGATAAAGGATATTGTTTTGAAGATTTGCAGAAGTCGCTTGGTCTGGTTCAGAAGTTAGAGCCGGCTGGAGTGGGTGCCCGTAATTTGAAGGAGTGTCTTCTTATCCAGATGTCGCAGATCGAAGAGGATATGAGTTTCGAGCAGAATCTTGTATCGGAGTATATGAATGAGCTTCTTGCGAATTGTCTTCCTGATATTGCCAAGAAGCTTCAATGCGATATAGGTCAAATCAACCGAGCGATAGAACGGATGAGTAAGCTGGACACATCGCCCGGTCTTCAAATAGGCAGGAACCAAAACCATCCTATTTCAGCGGACGTGGTGGTGGAGGAATCAGATGGCGAGTATGTGGTTCGGCTTGCCGACAATAGTCTTCCGTCTCTGACGGTGAGTAAATATTATGAAAAGGTATCCAAGAGCAAGGAGACAAATCCCAAGACGAAGAAGTTTCTGAAGGAAAAACTCCAGTCAGCTAAATGGATAATAGAAGCGATAGAGCAGCGTAAGAGGACACTGCTGAATGTTTCCCGTGCAATAGTGAAATTTCAGAAAGGGTTTTTCGACAACGGCAAGCTTCATTTGAAGCCGCTTCCGATGTCGAAAGTGGCCGATGAGGTTGGGGTTCATCTTGCGACGGTGTCCCGTGCGGTTGCGGGGAAATACGTTCAATGTCATCGCGGCATACTTCCCCTGCGTAAGTTTTTCAGCGGCGGTACCGAAGATGCCAACGGTCAGGCCCGCAGCTGGGAGGCGATACGAGCTAAATTGCAGCAAATCATTGATAATGAAGATAAAAGGAAGCCTTTAAGCGACGACCAAATCCGGCAGGAATTGTCCAAGTCGGGTATTAACCATATAGCCAGACGAACGGTGGCAAAGTACCGCAATCTTCTGAACATACCCGCCGGCAGATACAGGAAGAAGTACTGATTCAGCCGGCAGTGTTTCATTTTTGTTCGTAATAAGATGTGTCGAAGCCCGCTTTAGTGCGGGGAGAACCCAATTCAAGATAAAGATTTAGTCTGCGGTTGAAAGTTATTGAGTGTTGACATTTTCGGCGGCGGTGCTGTATATTAGCTGAGTATATTATTGTTTCTACTAAAGCAGAACGAACCCGGCACAAGGAGAAAGCAAGATGGACCCTGCAATTTTCAAGGCGTACGATATAAGAGGGATTTATGAGGGACAATTCAACAAAGAAGACGCCTGGAAGATAGGTTATGCATCGGCACAGTTTTTGCGTTCGATGCTAAGCGGTTATGAGCGAGGTCAGTCCGCCAAGCGGTCATTATGTGTTGGCCGAGATATGAGAACTCACAGTAAAGAGATAGCCGGCTCTTTAATAGAGGGCATTCGTGCAGTGGGGGCGAACGTTATAGATGTCGGGATGATTGACACCCCTCAGATGTATTTTGCAATTAATCATCTTGGGACGTGCGGGGGGATACAGGTAACGGCATCGCACAATCCGGCGCAATATAACGGTTTTAAGATATCAGGTCTGGAGGCCAAGCCAATCGGAGGCGAGACAGGTCTTGATAACATCAAACACATTGCGAGCGCCCTTTTGCATACCAAAGGCAAAGCAACCGGTTCACTGCGGGAGCTGGATTTGTGGGAGGATTATAAAGGGCACGTTTTGCAATTCTTAAAGGTCAAGCCGAAAGATTTAAAGGTTGCGATTGACGCTTCCAACGGAATGGCCGGCAAGGCGGTTCCGGTGATTCTGGGAGATTTACCTATTGAGATAGTTCCTCTTAATTTTGAGCATAAAGGCAAATTCAAACATTCGCCGAATCCCCTTATTGAAGAGAATCTAAGTGAGGTAAAAAAAGCGGTTAAGAGCAAAGGTTGCGATTTTGGTGTTTGTTTCGACGGTGACGCCGACAGACTGATGATGGTGGATGAGAAGGCAGAGACCATCAGCTGCGATTTGATAACTGCTTTGATGGTTCCGTATTTTCTTGAGAAGGAGCCGAATTCGACGGTTGTTTATGATTTGCGCAGCAGCTGGGTACTGGTAGAGGAGATTATCAAGAACGGCGGGATTCCTCGACGAGAGCGAGTAGGTCACGCTTTTATGAAGAAGGCGCTTCGTGATTCCCACGCCATATTCGGCGGTGAACTTTCCGGTCACTTTTATTATCGTGATAACTACTGGGCGGATTCGGGTATGATTACTATGATTCACATTTTGAATATTGTAAGCGCTGCTAATGAGCCGCTCAGCAAGCTGTTGAAGCCGCTTCGCAGATATTATAACAGCGGAGAGGTAAACTTCGACGTTAAGGACAAAGAGGGTAAGATAAAGGAGCTTACCAAGAAGTATAAAGACGCAGATATAGACAACCTTGACGGAGTTACGGTTCGTTATAAAGACTGGTGGTTTAATTGTCGTCCGAGTAATACTGAGCCGCTTCTGCGGTTAAATGTAGAAGCCAAGGGTAAAGAGCTTCTGGATGAGAAATTTAATCAACTAAAAGAAGAGCTCAGCAAGCCGGTTTAACAGTTACCTCATCCTAAAATTGCAAAGGGACAGAGGAGAACAATGCAGATAGAAACGAAGGTATTCCAGACCTCCAGGGGACAGGTAGAAGGAGTTCAGAGTAAATGGGAAGGATTCAATATATTGGTGGTGACCGGTTCGAAGGGTTTTCTGGCCTGTCCGGCGATTGATGTTGATGCCTGCGATGGTTATGGCGTCGCTACCGCAATTGTAGAAAGCACGGCTGATAATCCTATCGGGACACTTGAGAGATTCCCTGCCAGAAAAGTTACAAAGGTCAACTCAAAAGCAAAAGAATTAGGCGTCACCGCAGGGATGGATGCTGCCGATGCTTTTGAGCTAATCGCTTAATTTTTTAAAATTAGTTTTACAATCTAAACGGGAGGAGCTTATTATGTCAAAGTTCAAACTTGTTTTTGTTTTGGCAACTCTTATAACTTTTTCATGTGTTCCTGTCCAGGCCGAGAAGCAATTACCAGACATTCCAAAACCGATGCTAATCGGTGAGGCCTACCCTGCTCTTTCAGGTATGGATTCCATCCAGGTTGTTATTGAAACAAAAGGTGATTTGGCCGGAGACAGGTTTGATAAAGAGTCTTTGCTTGAGAGGATAGAAAGCAAACTCAAAGACCATAACATTGAAATCTTTAAGCCGAAAAAGGGGGTTAGGTACAAATTAGCTCCTATTCCAATCCTGCGGAGCCAGATTGAGTGTTTGAATCTCAAAGGAGTTTCAAAAACCGTCTGCCGGATTCAATCAAGTCTCCAAAGACAAGTCTGTATGCCCAGACAGATGAGATTGAAATTCAAAGCCGAGGTGTGGGAAACCGAGCCGGTGATGCAGGTTTTATCACAGGATAAGTTTTCTAATCAGGTGAACCGTATTGTTCTTGAGCAGATGGAGGAATTTATCCAGGCACATACAGCGAGTCAGTCTTTAAAGAAAGGCAGACCAACAAGTAAGTCAGGAGATGTTTCAACTCCGGTTTTAGAAAAACAAAGCCGTCCGACGGAGAAAGTAGCGAGGAGCGAATACAAATACGTAGCTTCGAAGAACAGTAAGGTATTTCATAAGCCGAGCTGCAGTTCAGCTAAAAGGATAAAAGAGGAAAATCTTGTAGGTTACAGGAGCAGGCAAGCGGCGATAGATGCCGGCAAAAGGCCCTGCAAAATATGTAAGCCGTGATTTAATTAGAAATATTTTATTGTAATAAATTTTCCTTCATAACTATTCGGTTTCGATTCGGGGACTTTGGTAATTTGGTGTTTTCTATTAGTTTGCAGAAAAGCGTATTTGAAAAAAGTGGTTCTTGCAGCTAAATCAAAGAAGCATATAATGTTTAAACCTTTCGAAGGTTTGAAAAGCCGGAATAAGCAGGAATTTTATACGAGAGTAACTTATGGCATCGAAGGTATATTTTATCAAAGCAGACATCCGGGAGGGCGAGAAGGTGATTTCAGAAAAGTCTGTAAAGCTTTTCAAGGCGGGTGACTTTGGCAGATGTTTTAAGAAGAATGATTTTACCGCAGTCAAGGTGCATGTAGGTGAGGGGACAAATACGACGTATATCAAATCGCCCTGCTTTAAGGGTCTGGTGGAGGAGCTTCTTGAGCTTGGGACTAAACCATTTTTGACAGATACGAGCACATTATATACCGGTCGCAGGCATAACGGGATAGACCATAGTGTATTAGCGTCTGAGCACGGTTTCGATATAAATGGTCTTGGTATTCCCTTTATTATCCCGGACGGCATATTCGGGACATCGGAGGTGGCGGTCGAGATTAACGGTGAATTAAACAAGGCAGTTTCTATTGCCTACGATATAGAGCGTTGCCAGTCGATTTTATCTCTTGCGCACTTTACCGGTCACATTGCCACCGGCGTTGGTGCAACTTTGAAGACGCTCGGTATGGGTTGTTCGAGCAGAAAGGGTAAGATGCGTCAGCATTCAGCATTGAAACCAAGCGTGTCTGATAAATGCACTCTCTGCGGTGAATGTTATAAACACTGCCCTGCCGATGCAATCACGCTTGATGATGTCCAGGCCCATATTGACGAAGAGAAGTGCATCGGTTGTGCGGAATGCGTGGCGGTCTGCCGATTCGGAGCCGTCCAATATGACTGGAAGGCGCAAAACCAAGAGCTTCAAAAAAATATTGCAGAGCACACAGCAGGTGTTCTTAAAGGCAAGAAAAACAGAGCAGTATTTTTCAACTTTTTACTGTCTCTAACAAAAGATTGCGATTGTTTTAATACTCCTGATATGCCGCTCATCACAGAAGATATCGGAATAATCGCTTCAACAGACCCTGTGTCAGTAGATAAGGCAGGTGTTGATTTAGTGGAAGAGAAGACGGGCAAAAAACTTCCGGAAATACTTGGAAATGAACGACTTGACCCGAAATATCAACTTGAGCATGCTGATAAAATAGGGTTAGGAAGCCAAAAATACGAGCTTTTGAAGGTAGATTAAGGCCGTGAGCTATTTGTTGAATATTTACCTAACTTTTTCTTGTCTGTGAGGAAATTCCTGTTATGATTACCGATATGTCCTTAGGTCAGATAATAAAAAAGAAACGCGAGCACCTTAATTTTACGCTTGATGAAGTCAGCAGGCGTGTTGGTTTTTCGAAGCCGTATTTATCTACAATAGAAAACGATAAAATAAAGAATCCACCGAGTGACAAACTTCTCAGAAAGCTGGAGGAGTACCTGGGTTTTGAACATGGTTTATTAGTTCACATCGCACATATGGAGAGACTTCCTTGTGACATTCGGCAGGAATACGAATCAGCAGAGGCGGAGAACCAGAAGTGGCGTCAATTCATTCGCAATATTATCCAAGGTAAAAAACCCACCGACAACCTCGATGCCCTTCTCGTAGAGAATCAACTTGATATTGAAGAGAACAGTCCTCGTAAGTCAGGTCAATTAGTGCCTATCATCAATAAGGTATCTGCGGGTTATCCCTGTGATTTTACCGACCTTGATTACCCTGCCGGCATTGCTGATGATTATGTCCGCTGTCCCGACGTTCACGACTCTTATGCTTTTGCTGTTCGTGTGGTTGGCGATTCGATGGAGCCGAAGTTTCGGGAAGGTGACATTGTAATTTTTTCACCGCAGGCAGAAGTGCACAACGGTAACGATTGTTTTATACGTCTTTCGATGCCTCACGAGACTGCATTCAAACGAGTTTTTTTTGAGCCGGAGAATAAACTTCGGCTGCAGCCGAGAAATGCAAATTACTCGCCGGTGATTATCGACGGCAAGAGAATCACCGGAATGTATCGAGCGGTAATAAAATACGAGATGCTTTAGTTTTTTTGGGGTGAAGCTATTCCGTCTTTTGTCCTGCGACGGTCAGGACAAGTGCATAGACTTCTGAAGCACCAGCCTGTTTTAAGGTTTTTGCACACTCGTTCAGCGTCGCACCGGTGGTTTTTACATCGTCGATGAGACAGATACTTTTGCCTTCAAAAGAATGTCCCTTTCTAACGGCAAAAGCGTCAGCGACATTTCGCGCACGGGCAGCAGGGCCGGTCATTCCCGCCTGTGATTTGGTATAGCGAATTCGAACAAGGTCGGTGTTGATTTGAGCAGTTGGGTGGTTCAGCTTTTTTGCGATAATCGCTGCCTGATTATAGCCGCGCCAAAAACGTCGGAGCCAGTGGAGAGGAACGGGGACGATATAATCAACCGTTTCGTAAAAAGGGAAACTCTGGAAAGAAGAATTGGCTAAGAAAGCGAGGAAATTTTTTAGTTCTGTTTTGCCATTTTTGAAAGCTAAAATCATTCTTCGCAAAGAATCCTTATAGAGACCACATCTTGCAATGCTGTCGAAGTAAAAAACTTCTCCCTGGCAATCGGGGCAGCCGGTTTTTATTAAAGCGTAGGTTCCTGCATCCCTGCCGCAGCGTGGACAAAACCTGCCTGCGGTACACGAGAGGAGCTGGTCCCAGCAATTTTGGCACAGGCCGTTATCATCTTTTGATATGGCCTTTGAGCAGTTGCTGCAAACAGCCGGCCAGAGAAGATGGTTCAGAGACTCGAAAAAGAAACAGATAGATTGTTTTAATTGTGCGGTTTTCACAAGGATAATTATACAGAGATTATGTAAGTTTGAAAGCAGGAAGTCATTTTAAATCATAGGCGGAGTTGTCTGGTGAGAGGAAACCGAGTTTAACATCGTTTATTTTGTTGTGGTCTTCGATTCTTTTTTTATGCAATTCTGATGTGCAAATTTTTCTGACGGTTCTTGCGCTTCCGTCTGCGTATGCGACGTTTGTGGCGTTTCCTTCGTGACGGTAGCCCTGCGTTCCGGCATATCGGTAGGCATCAGGGAAGTTTTCATCGAGTTTTCCGGCCTGAGGTGAGCGCATAAACTTATTTGCACCGCTTTCGAACTGTCCGTCACCGAAGACGGCACAGCTTGAGGGTTTTCTTACGTTAATAGCTTTTGCGGAATCGGAACCGATTATATCGTTACCTATCTTGACTTTAGAGCCACCGATATAGCTGGCATTATAGTTGTAGCCGGTATAAGGGTCTCCGGGTGAATTTGCGGTTCCCTTGTAAGACGGACACTGATGTATTCCGGAGATATTTTTTCCGTACCAAAGAAATCCCGGTTTACATTCTTTAATCCTGCCATTCTCAAAGGTTTTGAAATAGTCCCATTCATAAGTATGTGAGGTGTCCAGAAAATCCATAAAGAATGCTAAGGGATAGCAACCGTTGTTCTCGGAGATATAGATATTTGCAGCGATTGTCATCTGCCTGAGATTGCTAAGGCATACGATAGCCCTTCCCTGCCGGCGGACATTTCCGAGTGCGGGAAGTAATATTCCCATAAGCAGTGAGATTATTGAAATCACCACCAGCAGCTCTATTAACGTAAAAGCGTCTCTTTTCATTTTGCTCCTTTTTTAGTTGCACTTCCAGGAACAGTAATCCCAGTATTCGGTAAGTATTGCGAAATCTCTAAAATCTATAAAGCCGTCCTGATAGAGGTCGGCTTCCGCCTGCGGCTCGTTCTGGTCGGTAACCGTGTTCAGCCAATAGTCTGAGAGAGCTTTTAAATCACCGAAAGAGACGATGCAGTTTTTATTGATGTCACCTGTGGGATATGGGTGCTTATAATCACCACAGGCGGCCACATCTGAGACGGCGTCAATCTCTGGGAGGTTGGAATCCTCCGTGCTGATTGAAGTGCATTCGATTTTGATGTATTGAATCCATTTTCTGTTTGAGTTGGGGTCGGTCTGGAGGTCATTGAAGTCATTAGGGTCGAGGTCTCTTAAATCGAATCCGGTCCCGCCAGCGGATTCACCATATTCTTGTGACATTTCTGCAACGGTTGCTCCTTCAAAATTATTGGGGTCGATATTCGGGTCAAAGGGGATGGTAGGGTTGGTGACTTTTGCCCACCACAAGTTATCCCAACCAGCATAGCCGGTATTCGGGTCGTTGGTATCGTATATTCTGCCGAGCGTCGGTGCGAAGGAATCGGCGAAAGGCCCGTCATCGAAAGGATACCAGTTGAAGCCATCCTGGCTTACAGAAACTCTGCCGAATTCGGTATTTACGTGTCCGGTTTTTATTAGGACATTGCAGGGATCCTGGTAATCCCAGTCTTGTCCCGCAAGCGGGTCAACCGCCTGCATAGCATTTCCGAAGATGATAAAGTCGATTCCATAGGGGTTATTTTCGTCGTCTGCGACTTTGTGATTGAATTTGAGGATTAGGTAACCGTTCCTGCCGATGGTGACAATTTCGGTCGGCAGCCATTGAGGGTAAACCGGAACGACCGGTCTGAGCGAGCCGAAATAGTCGGTATCGATTGAAGGTCTTCCGAGAGCTTCATCAGGATAAATGTAGTATCCGGCACCAGTTCCGGCATAGTACTCGTAAGAGGTAGCAAAATCATTCGGGTCATAGTTATAAGCGCAGACTGTCACGGGGAGAATTGAAATCAACAATAAAGTTTTTATTTTAAGTTTTTTCAATATCATTTTTTACGGGCGGGGCAAACAGCAGCCCGCCCATATATCGAGACAAGTTACTTTATAGACAAAAGTTTTCTTCTCGAAGCTCCAACAGCGAAGGAACCAAGGCCAAGCAGTAAGATAGTTGCAGGTTCGGGAACAGGCATCTGTCCCGGCGAACGGATTGGGTTCCAAGCAGCATCGTAGTTAGTCCAGAGCCAGCAATCCCAGTCGCCGTCGGATAAGGTGCGGTTATCAACACCGGTATTCTGAGACCAGTTTTCGTTATCGGTGCTTCCGTAATAGTGCCATCCGGTGACGTTGTCCTGGGAATATTGGAATTCGGTGCCTCCGGGATAATCGAAATCGTTTACGAAATGGCTTTCCCATTCACTGTACCAGGTAGCGTCAACGACAAGGTTACTCTGAGTGTCAATCGCATCGAGAGCGTCCCAGCCGATTGCTGAACCGTCCCAGTTGTATTCAAAGCTAAAGTGATTATCCAGGTCGAAATCGATAACGATTGTGGCGTGATTTTCACCGGAACCTGCTGAATATTCAATGTCGCCGGTGTAAGTTGCGGCATCTGCGACTGCTGCAATTGAAAAAAATAAGGACAAAATCACACACATCCCAGAAGCCGGTTTTGATTTACTATCAAAGATACGATTTCTAAAACTTTTCGGATTGAGATGCGAATTTTCTACCGGTTTTTTCCGGTTTGGACAAAAAAGAAACATTTTCAAAATTTACCTCCTTGAGTTTGGCCCGAATCGCGAGACCGATTGGGATAATAAAAAAGCCGCCGTCCCGCGTAAGGAACGGCGGCTTGAATACCGCACATCCGAATTCTCAGGAAAGACAGAACTTCACTGGAATTAAATCATCTTCCCTGAGTTTCACCATTACCCTCGCGCGAGGACACATTTATAGTGAACTAAGTACAGGTAGGTTTTCTGACTTGTGTCCTACCGAAAGAAGCCTTCCCATCCTGCATTGTGGATAGTGGCATTGTTTCTTTCAGATTCCCGAAGATTTCGAGTCGGACACCTACAGCGGCGCGTCCGTTTCGGCTTTTAACCGAATTCCCGTTTTGCTATCCCGAAGCGGAGAGCTTCGAGGCCTGCAATCAGGTTATAATATATAAAAGAGCAACCAAAGTTTTTCGATGCAGGTTTAACTTATAGGAAGCAACATCGGTTTTTTCAAGTTAAAAGTTTTAAAAAAGTACAACTTGCCTTTTAAAGGCCTTAAAAAAGCTGTCAGAGCATTTTTTAGATGCAAAGACGGAGGGTTTTTGTTAACATCCGTTGTGTTAATTTATCTTGTGCGTATCGGATTTTTTTTGAGAGGTTTGGTTTATGAAGCTTATGACTTACGAGCGGAATGGGTCGATTTCGTGCGGGTTTCTTTCAGATGAAGGACTGATAGATATACCGAGCTTCTGGCCCGGCCCGAATCCGCCGAGAAGCGTCAAGGAAGTTCTCGTGCGTGGAGAGGAATCTTTAGAAGAAATCGATAAGATATCAAAGTCCAAAAATACAGTTGCGACGCCGAGGGACAAGGTAAAGGTTCTTGCTCCGATACCCCGTCCCGGGAAGCTGCTGGCGCTTGCGGGAAATTATACAGAGCATATCGAGGAGGCAAGTTTAAAGAAGGGATTTAAATTAGGTCTGACCGCTTCGAGCAAACAGGAGACGGTGCCGAGGCCATTTTTGAAACCGGCGACGACGGTGACAGGTCCGGGTGATACGATACCCTGGCCTGCTTACAGCGAACAGGTTGATTACGAGATTGAGCTTGCGGTGGTGATTGGTAAAGCTACCAGATGTGTGAAGCCGGAGGAGGCGATGGAATACGTTGGTGGCTTTACGATATTAAATGATGTTTCAGCACGGAGTGTTACTTTTTCGCAGGGTCGCAAGGCCCGGCCGTGGGATGAATTTTACGATTGGCTTAATGGAAAATGGGCGGACGGGTTTTGTCCGATGGGTCCCTGGCTTTTAACAACAGACGAGGTAAAGGAGGTGCAGAATCTTGAGATGGAGCTGAGCGTAAACGGTCGGGTCCGACAAAAGGCGAACACGTCACAGATGATATTCCCGGTAGCAGATGTGGTTTCTTTTTTAAGCTACATTATGACGCTTGAGGCAGGAGACGTTATCGCAACGGGAACTCCAGGGGGCGTGGCTGCTGTTTCCGGGGACTTTCTCAAAGAAGGTGACTTAATCGAATGCAGGATTGAGAAACTGGGGACTTTGCGCAACCCTCTTGGAGCGCAACCGCAACAGTTTTATAAACCACTGGGATGAGGAACGTGTAAAGCTGAAAATTTACAAAAGGTTTTTATGTCGAAATCATAAAAGGCCCCGCCTGGCTAAAGCCCTTCAAACGGGTTATTCTGGTGCTTTTAAGCGGAGGTTACATTCGTGGCACATGGTCCTTTTTTGCCTTCCTTTACTTCGTACTGAACTTTCTCTCCCTCATTGAGTTTTGCAAACCCATCCATCTGAATTTCGGAATAGTGAACAAACAAATCTTCGCTTCCATCATCAGGGACGATGAAACCGTAACCTTTTTTGTCACTAAACCATTTTACTGTACCTGTACTCACAATTTGCTCCTTCGGCTTTAAACAAGCCGCGATAAAACCGCTTTCTCTCAATCGCTAAAGAGAATATTCCTGAGAGACGAAAGAATATACTCCACAACTCATCTTATACTTTACCAAACACTCGCTGGCTTGTCCAGTTAAAATATATTAAAAATCGGCCAGAAAAAGCGGGGGCAATTCCGTCTTGTATAGGGTAGAATATTCTTAGCAAAATCGAAGCTTGCAGGAAAAGATGTTTTGTTTATAATATCAGCAAGTGTAAGTTTAATTTAGAAGGAGCGGTTACAATATAAGGAGATGTCAAGATGGCAGAGCAAGAAATCGGGACGGTATCGGATTTTTTTGCCCATCCGGTAGTGGCGGCAATCGAGCTTACAGGGACGTTAAAAACAGGGGATACGATTCACATCAAGGGGCATACAACCGACCTTGAGATGGCAGTGGAGTCAATGCAGATTGATAACGCGCCAGTCGAGGAGGCCACGGCAGGCGACTCAATCGGCATCAAAGTCCCCGAGCGTGTCAGAAACGGAGATACCATTTATAAGGTTACCGAGTAAGCCCTCCGAAGTTGCGATGACAAAAGCGGTTTTTTAATCCTGCAAATTTTTATTGCTGCCGGGAACAGGGGCAAAAAGGTTTTAGCTATTTTCAAGCCGAGTGTCTTTGCTCATAAACGGCTTAGAAGATTATCAGAAGCCGAACACACCTTTAAAGAACGGGGTCATCAGGCAGATTTGTTGTCGATGAATCCTTCGAGTTTTCTTGAGCGGATAGGGTGCTGTAGTTTGTTGATGGCTTTCGCTTCGACCTGTCGGACACGTTCGCGTGTAACTTTGAAGATTCTTCCGACTTCTTCGAGCGTATAGGTGTATCCATCTCCGATGCCGAAACGGAGCTTGATAATTTCGCGTTCTCGGTAGGAAAGTGTCTTCAAAACTATATTGATTCGTTCCTTTAACATTGCCTGCGTAGCAGTGGACACGGGCGATTCGACCTCGTTGTCTTCGATGAAGTCACCAAAATAGCTGTCTTCGCCCTCACCGATTGGCCTGTCGAGACTTATCGGATGCTTTGAGATTTTCAAGACCCTTCTTGTTTCCTGTATAGACATAGCGGCTTCCGTTGCGATTTCCCTTGTGGTGGGTTCTCTACCAAACTGCTGGAGGAGTTTTTTCGTAGCGGTTCTGATTCTGCTCATTGTCTCAATCATATGTACAGGTATGCGAATGGTTCTTGCGTGGTCTGCGATGGCTCGTGTGATAGCCTGTCTTATCCACCAGGTAGCATAGGTGCTGAATTTGTATCCTCTTCTGTATTCGTATTTGTCAACTGCTCTCATTAGTCCAGTGTTGCCCTCCTGAATAATATCAAGGAAGCTAAGCCCCCTGTTTCGATACTTTTTAGCGATGGAAACGACCAGCCGAAGGTTTGCGTTGGAGAGCAACCGCTTGGTTTCTTCGTATTTTCCGAAGACCTGCTCGATTGCCCGGAGTCTCTTTTCAAGCTGGTCCGGCGTATCAAGGGACAATTCGAGCAGACCGGTTAATTCCTGTTTCATTGCTTCGATGTCATCTTCGGTGTAGAACTCATTCGGTTTCTGGTCGATGACTTTTTCCAGGTGACGCATTTTCTTTAATATGCCGTGGAGTCTTTCCTTCATCGGCTGGATTTTGCTTGTTCTAAGACTCAACTCTTCAAGCAGGGTTGCGATTTTTCGTCTGTTTCTGCAGATACGTCTGAGCAAAGCTCTCTTTTGGGTTTTCTTTTTTGTCTGCCGGATTTTCCCGAACATTTTTCTGTTCATCTCAAGCAGTCGGTTCACGGTTGTTATATTGCTCGGCATCCGTTTTTTTATAATGCTTCTTACCAGATTTTCTGCATTGCTTATTTTCATAGTTCTGTCAAAGGAAATCGTTCCTTCGTGCACTCTCTGCATAATATCGACGGCGTTGGAAGCACAATAATCTGACTGGAGCATTTTCCTTCTGAAGCTCATTCTGGCAAGCTCGATTTTTCTTGCCAGCGTGATTTCCTCCTCTCTGCTGAGCAGCGGGATCTCTCCCATTTGGGTAAGATACATCCTTATAGGGTCATCGATTCTGCCTGAGACACTCTCTCCCTTGAGCTTTTTTTCCAGCAATTTATCTTCATCGAGCTGTTCCTGGTCTTCGTCAGCTTCGAAATCTTCTTCATCTTCTACTTCAGCTTCGTCGAGAAGCTTAATCCCCATTTCATCAAATTTTGCCAGAAGCTTGTCCAGGCGAACGGGGGAAACGAGGCCTTCCGGGAGTTCCTCGTTCATTTCCTCATAGGTGATGTATTTTCTTCGCTTACCCTTTTGGATGAGAGCTTTTATCTGCTCTTCCGCCTGCTTAATGTCTTCATCCGTATTAGCGGTATTATTTGTTTTATTTATTTTTTTAGTTTTTACTTTTCCTTTTGTCATAAAGTTCTTTTACCAAAGAAAAACATCATACTCATCGATTCATTATATCGTTTCCGCTACTATAATTACACCAGAGAAGGCAAGTTTGTTCGCTAAGACATACCAATAATGTGTCGGTTACCTTTGCCGGCGTTTTCAGCAATTTTCCTAAATTTTTTATCCTTATCTTTTATGCCTTCTATTTTTCTTTTTTCCTTTTGCCGCAGGAGCAATTCAACGGCCTTATTCAGCCGGAGTTCGAAATTCCCTTTCTCGGCCCCTTCCTGAGCCAGTTCTGTAATGTAACCGGCCAATTCGACGGATTCGGTGCGTGATAAAAGCTGGTTGAGCAGCGTCCGAGGTTCAGATTTTAGTGCCTCAAGGAGGAGTTCGGCGATTTGTTTTAACACCGGCTCATCAAAAAGCTCAATGGTGATTTCCTCTTTTGCGTTTTTGTACAATTCCGGTTCATTTATCAATACTTCCAGTATTTCCCGTTGAGCTTCATTCAGGAGTCCCTGGGTGATATCGAGTTTTGCGACCTTTCGGTTTTCCATATATATTGCGGCGGTTCTTCGAACAGTATTCATTCTCTTATTGATTTCGTTTCTTATTTCTTTTCTGCTGAGTCCGAGCAGAGTTGCGAGTCGATTTACAAGCAGCCCCTGTTCCATTACCTTCCGTCGTGAAGAATTTATACCGGCAGCAAGACTCTGAAGGAATTCGTCAAGCGCCTTTTTTCTGCCCGCAAAGGTCTGGTCGGCATCGAATTTCTTTTCTAATCTATTCCACTTATATTCAAAGACATCAACGGCATCTGTGAGCAGTTTTTCAAATTTTTCTTTACCGGCGGTTAAAAGATATTCGCAGGGGTCTTTTCCTTCAGGAACAAAAGCGACTTTGATATCCAGATGCTGTGACAGACAAACTTCGATCGCTCTGTTTGCAGCTTCGATACCGGCGGTGTCACCGTCGAAAAGCAGGATGACTTTTTTTGCGTATCGTCGAATGATAAATCCGTGACCGGCGGTAAAACTTGTCCCCAGCGTTGCAACAACGTTTTCGAAACCGTAAGCGTGTGCCATTATGCAGTCAGTGTAACCTTCGACAACAACGGCAGTTTCGTCTGATACGATTGCGGGCCTTGCCTGCTGCAGTCCGTATACGGATTTACTCTTATCAAACAAAGCAGTGGCCGGAGAATTGATATATTTTGCCCCTTTTTCATCCAGTGTTCTACCGCCGAAAGCAATGACTCTGTCGGTAACATCGGCTATGGTAAACATAAGCCGATTTATGAATTTGTCACGGAATTGCCCATTTGAGCTTACAAGAAGTCCTGCCTGCTGAAGGAGCTTTAGAGGTATATTTTTTTCTTTTGCGTTTTTGATTAAATCATCGCCGGTATCCAGAGCCAGGCCGAGCTTCCATTTTTTTATACTCTCAGCCGGTATCTTTCTTTCCTCAAGGTATTTTAAAGTTTCTTTGCCTTTTTTGGTATTATAAAGATTATGCAGGAAAATCCCTGCCGCCCAGTCATTCACTTTCGCTAATCGGTTCGGGTCGAGCTGTTCCGTGCCGTCGGTGCGTGTTTTGTTGCCGGCTGATTCTATTTTTATACCAGCCCGCTCTGCCAGCCGCTGGACTGCCTGGGGAAACGTAAGATCCTCCCGCATTTGAACAAATTTGAATACATCTCCGCCGGCGCCACAGGCAAAACATTTGAAAATCTGCTTGGCGGGATTAACGTTCAAGCTCGGCTTGTGGTCCTCGTGGAAGGGACAAAGTCCGACCATTTCTTTGCCCTTTCTGTTGAGATTAACGTGCTCGCTAACCAGGTCAACAATGTCGTTGGCCTGTTGGACCCTCTCTATTACTATGTTATCAAACCTTATGGCCATATAAGTTTAATAGATTCCTGACAATACAGGGTTTAGTGATTAGCTTCAATTCAGTTCTTAGAATTTCCCCGCTTTGCTTTTTTTACCGTAGAAGGGGCAATATCTGACTACAATAGTATAGACAATTTCCACAAAAAGTCAAATGGCAGGTAAAAACAGGGCTAAATGGCTCTAAAAGCCGTTTATCAGGTCTTTGGACACTTGGTCAGATAGGACTTAACGTTGGAGTGTTTTATTATCTGGTAAGAAAGATTTGTTTTTATCGGTTGTAGTTTGAAAATCTAAATGCGAATTTGTGCAAGTAAATGCGAAAATTGTTCCTCTTTTGTATTTTATCTATTTTAACATTTTGGAAAATTTTGTAAAAAATCCCCAAAAAATGAATTTTTTCTAAAAAAAACAGGATTTTTAAAGGGCTTATAAACGCCTGTTATATTGGTATTAAATTCCTTTTTTATTTACTGTTACTTGTCTGCCTTAACCCCAAAGGGTTTTCTTTATCGGGGAAATTGGGGTCGGTTGGGTTCGTTTTGGGTTTGTTTTTGAAGCGGTTATATACATAAATTCTCGTAAGCCCTTCTTTAATAAAAGGTTATATTCATTTCTGAGTTTGGCTTTGTTTTCGGCTGTCCAAAATCGCTGTTTTTTTTCGTAAGCCGTTGTTATAGAAAAGGTTAAGCTCATTTTGGGGTTTTGTAAATTGGGTTCGATTGGCTTTGTTTTGCATAAAAAGAGTTGATTTGTAGAGGACTCTCGACAAGTGTAGAGCAAGCTCGTCGCTCGTATCTCGTTGAACGAATTTAATATAATCGCGGATTACACTGATTTCTCCTTTGGTTCTCCTACGGCGAATCTTATTATCTTGTGCTTCGCTCCGACGTGGGCTAAACGAGAAGAAGGGTTTGTTATAGCGGATATTCGATTTTGGGTGTTTAGTCCCCCTTCGGCTCGCCTGCGGTGAATCTTACTACTTTGCGCTTTGCTCGGGCGCAATGACATTCCGTAGGAAAGCAAAAACCCCCGAACGGTCCTCCTTCAGCGGATATTCGACCTTCGAGTTCGGGGGCTAATTGAAGCGGAATAAAAAACACAGCCAAAAACAAAGCCAATTTGAAAGCCAGCATCTATGGTCGCTAAGAGTTAGTCCAAGGTTTTTATTTTTATATTTCGAAACCAAACAGGGTCGCCGTGATACTGGAGACCAATATGTCCGGAGCGAGGCATATCCTTATAGGCCGTGTTGAATTTATTCTTCGAGCCATCAGGATTTTTGTGTGGTTCGGTCCATAGGTTCAGGTCCATATCAATAACCTGCCGGCCATTGAAAACCACGTAGATTTTATTGGCTTTGCAGGTGATAGTGTAACGGTTCCATTGCTGTGATTTCATCATATTCTCCTCTGGCGCCAGGCAGTCATAAATTGCACCACACATACCACGCGGGGTGCCGTCGGTGGAATCGTGGATTTGTACTTCAATGCCTGTATGTAGCCAGTTTTCTATGCTGCCGGTTCGGACGAATATCCCGCTGTTTCCTCCTTTTATGGTTTTGAACTCCAGGTCGAGGACAAAGTCACCGTATTGCTGTTTTGTCCAGACATCGCTGCCAATGACTTCGAGAACATCATCTTTGACTTTCCAGCTTCCAGGTTCGAAGATGGCATTGGAGAGGTCTTTTTCGAGAAGGTTTTTCCAGCCGGAAGGTTTTAACTTTCCAGCAACGTCATTAAAGTATTCAATGCATTGGCGTATTTCCGGGATAGAGCTATCCCAGTTGTATTCGTATTCAATGGAAAAGACGCCTTCGAAGCCCTGTCGGTGCAGCTCTTCAAGCATTGCTTTGACATTGCAGGTGCCGGTTCCCCAGGGGACATCGTGGCCTTCATCCATATCCTTAAAATGCAAACTGATGATACGACCCTGCAGTTTTTTCAGTGCCTCAAGTGGATTGACACCTGAGCGTACCCAGTGTCCTGTATCAGCACAGGCACCGATTCTTTTGCTTCGACCTTTGCAGACCTTCAGGATGGTATCCGGATTCCAATAATGCGATGGTTTGGGGTGATTGTGAATTGCCAGATTGATTTTGTATTCGCTGCACAACTTATCAATCATTTCGAAAGCTTCTTCCGGCGGCTCCGAGATGATAGTCTCAATTCCCATATCTTTGGCGAATTCGAAAACTTTACGACACTGTGCTTCGTTGTTTGAAAGACCTACAACACCATAATTAACCAGCTTTATTCCTGCGTCTTCGAGTTTTTGCTTTACCTGGTTTCGATACTCAATCGGCATATTGTGGTCGAAGTTTATGTTGGAATTTTCTTTGCTCAACTTTTGTCCCGGGTAAGCCTCTATCCAGTCCAGGCCGAGGGAGGCGGTTTTATCAATCGCCTCGTACAGAGTGTAATGACTAAAAGTCCAGGCCTGGATAGCCAGCCGCCAACCATCATAGACATCTGTGGCAGGGTGGCTTTCTACAGGTAATCCCTGTGCTGCGAAAGCGGAACAGGGAATCACCATCATTAAGAGACTCGTTAGTATTGTTATTTTTACCTGGTTCATTTTTTGACTCCTTTATAGTGATAGCGTAAACGATTTTATAAATTGACGATACTTTCTGTTCGTACTGATTCATCGGCGGCAAGAACTATGCGTAAGCTGTTGACGGCATCATCGAGATGTTCAGTTAAGTCTAAATTCTCCCGTATCGCTTTGAGGAGGAATTTTTGTTCGCGGCTGCACAATTGCTGGTGGCCTGGTTCGTCACTCGTGTTGATAATGGTATCTTTATTTTTAAATTTACCATCCGAATCCATTTGAGCATCGTGCATTAGAATGGCATTTGTTTTTGTGTGTATGTCTATGTTTGCCGAGTCAGATTTTGCTTCGACGATGCTGACCGAGCCTTTTGGTCCTATACAATCCTTAACGAAAAAAGCGGTTTCACTCATCATTGGCCCCCAGCCTGCCTCATACCACCCTATGGAGCCATCGTCAAATATCACCTGAAGTTGGCCGTAGTTATACATATCATCACTGATTTCGTCACTCAAACGTGCACCTATGGCCTGGACGCGAACCGGCCTGGACCGTGTCATCTGGCACATTACATCGACGTAGTGGACGCCGCAATCGACGATTGGGGATGTTGAGAGCATGAGATTTTTATGAACCTGCCAATTTTCGGCGCAACTTTGCTGATTGAGATTCATTCTCATTACCAGCGGTTTACCGAGGGTTTGAGCAATTTCAATAAATTTCATCCAGGCCGGATGATGTCTGAGGATATAACCAACAACGACCTTTTTATTTTTTTCCTTAGCAAGCTTTACAATTTGCTGGGCCTGTTCAACGGTTTGAGCGATTGGTTTTTCAACAAAGACATGGAGGCCGGCATTGAGAGATTTGATTGCGTATTGAGCATGGGTGTCGCTGTACGAATTGATTGATACGGCCTGGGGCTTGGCAGCTTTCAGAGCGGTATCGAAGTTGTCAAATTCCGGAATGCCGCCGAGTTCTTCCGCGAGGCGGCTTCTTCTTGTTGGTGTCGGGGCCACAAGAGCAACAAGTTCGAATCCATCTATTGTTCGATATGCCCTGGCGTGTGAGGAGCCCATATGGCCACAACCAACGACAACAACCTTGATTTTATCGTCTTGACTCATTTGTTTTTTTATAATGACCAACCCTGCCGCTTCGGTGGATTAACAAACTGGTTTGCTTCAGGGAAGTTGGTAACTTCCATCTTCTCACCATTCCATTCGAGCTTTCGCAGCGGGTAGCGAATTGCAAGATTACCCATTACGACCGATTCAGTCATAGGTCCGGAGAAGTCGAAATTAGAACCGGCAGGTTTTCCGCCCTTGCAGGCATTAATCCAGTTCTGTTCGTGGCTGTCAGCACCACCGGGGACTCTTTCAAGAGTTCTTGGCGGCCGTTTATATTCCTGCATTTTGGACTCGGGGATAATGCGTGGGCTTTCACCGTAGGTTCCGGAAAGCAATAATCCTTTTTCGCCTACAAACAGAGCACCATTATCCGGCAATTTCCTTCCGGGTTCAAGTTCTTCGGGGCGCTCCGGCATTAATCCTCCATCGTACCAATGAAGTTTTACCGACGGCATACCTTCCCGGGCAGGGAAGGTATAATGAACAATGGAAGCCCTGGGTAAAGTTTCAGTATTCTTCTCTTTTTCCCACATCTTACCAAGTGCAACATAAGTTGAACAGCCCGCTTCGACACTTATGGGGTATTTCAATTTCAGGGCGGCGAAGACAGGGTCGAGTATATGGCAGGCCATATCTCCCAAAGCCCCGGTTCCAAAATCCCACCAGGCGCGCCAACTGAACGGATGATAGGTTGGATGGTAAGGTCTCATTGGGGCTGGTCCAATCCAAAGGTCCCAATCGAGCGATGAAGGAACAGGAGGAGTTTCTTTTGGGCGTGGGATACCCTGCGGCCAGACCGGTCTATCGGTCCAGGCGTGTACTTCGCGAACGGGGCCGATGGCACCATCCCATATCCATTCACAAGTCAGGCGAACGCCTTCACCGGAGTTTCCCTGGTTGCCCATTTGTGTAGCAACTTTGTATTTTTTCGCAGCTTCCGTCAGCATTCGAGCTTCGTAAACCGAATGAGTTAATGGTTTTTGGCAATAGACATGTTTTCCCATCTCCATTGCCGCCATTGCAATTACGGCGTGACTATGGTCAGGTGTTGCAATGACAACGGCGTCGATATCCTTTTGCTTTTCGAGCATTTTTCTAAAATCGGTGTATTTTTTTGCTTTTGGGAAGTGGTTGAAAATGCGAGCGGCAAATTTTTGATCAACATCGCACAAAGCGACGATATTTTCGCCCTCTCTCTTTTTAATTAAATTTCCGTTTTCGTCCATTTCTATTCCTGCTATGTTGGCTATGTTACCCGCTCCCATACCACCGACACCGACGCCGGCGACATTCAGTTTTTCGCCGGGAGGCGTATAACCGGCACCGCCCAGCACATATCGAGGCACAATTGTAAAAGCTGCAACAGAGGCGGCCGCTGAACCAAGAAACCGACGCCGGGATATGTTATTTGTTTGTTTTTTGGTTATCTCTTTTTTTCTTTTCATACTATGCACCCTTAAATAATTCAGAATTAATCAGACAATTCAATAAGCCATATATTTCGGTAACGAACGGGACAGCCGTGGTCCTGGAGCAGCAGAGGTAATTTGTCAGGGTGCAGCTTGTAATCTGAGACTTTATGTTCGTTAATCCAACTTGTTCCTCCCGGAGATTTGAAATGGTCCTGAGCGAGAACACCATTGTGCAAAATTGTAAAAGTTGCATCTTTAACAACTTTGCCGTCTTTGAAAACAGGACGATGGAAAATAATGTCATAGCTTTGCCACTGTCCCGGCGGTTTGCAGGCATTTACAAGAGGCGGTTTTCGTCCATATATTGCGGCAGCCTGGCCGTCAGGATAAGTATCATTTTTATATGAATCGAGCACCTGCACTTCGTATCTGCTCATAAAATAAACGCCGCTGTTGCCGCGGTCCTGGCTGTTGCCTTCGACGATTTCGGGCGAGGCCCACTCTATATGCAACTGGCAATTTCCGAAAGACTTTCTGGTCCGGACATCGCCTGTTCTATTTGCCTGCATATACCCGTTTTTTACAATCCATTTGGCAGGTTCACCTTTTCCAGAAACCCATTTGGAAAGGTCGGTCCCGTCGAAAAGGACGACAGCATTAGAAGGCGGGTCGGATGGAGTTTTGCCCGGGGTAATAACCATCGGTCGCGGACGGTTCATATCGTGAGCCAGCCATCTGTCATTGTCACGGGCGGTAACTTGCCGGCTTCGGCAACCTGAAAAAAAGGATACTGTTATTATACTAACGACGAAAATTAAAGCTTTGAATTTCATAGCTAAATCCTTCATAAATTACAATATTCTTATCTATTTTTCCACTTCATCAAGCATCTCCCTGGCTCTTTCCGTCAGGTATTCGCTTTTCGATACTTTAATTACTTTTCGAAGCAATCTTCGAGTTTCCCCGGGATATTTTTCAAACGTCTCAGGCGCTACCCGAACAATAACAGCGGCAGCGGCAGCGGCTAACTGTTCGTTGTCAAAATAATCCTCTGCAAACCGAAGGGACTGAATGGTTTTTACATTTGCCAAGCCGGACAGAACCCTTTTCTGTTCACCGAGCTCGGAAGCGACTGACATTGCCTTCTTATATAACTGCATAGTTTCCTTATCATCTCGTTCATTCGAGAGACCGATTAACCGCACGAAACCTCTTAAGGCCAGCGTTTTGCAGGCCTTGTTCTCTGCACCGGCTGCGATATTAAACAATTCCTCCGCAGGAGAATCATCAGGCCAGCCAGACAAAGCCCTGATAGCCGCTTTCTTTATATCTTCGTTTTTATCCTTCAGAGCTGCATTTAACGTATCCAAAGCCGTCTCGTCTCCGATTCCGCCCAGCACTCTAAGCAATGAACATTTAACTTTCACATCTTTGACAGACTTTAAAACAGAAAGGACTTTTCCGGCTGCCTCCTTGGGTGCAGTTTTCGATACCGAGACCAGGATTTCCCCAGCCAGCTTCATCTCAGATTGACTCCTGGAATTCATAATTAAATCGAGGACTTCAGGCATTTGCCGACTGTCAGCGATTATTTTTAACGTCTTGAGCGACTCAATTCTCACCGCTGGCTCAGGAGCTTTTGCAGTTTTCAATATCGCATCGACTGCACCGGTGATATTCCGTTGAGCTACAGCTCTTATCAATTCTATTTTTACAGGCGGTTTTGCCTTCGGGATATTGGCCAAAATAATCCGCTTAACATTCGGAGCTGACAATCGATAGAGACTTTCTCTGGCAGCGTCTCGAAGTTTATAATCTTCAGCGGCATTGCGAGCAAGGAGCATCACAACCGATTCATCCTGCAAACTGCCCAATGTTTTAAGAGCGGCAACCTGGACGGTGATTTCATCGCTTTTTGCCGCTTCCACGACATCGTCGAGGACGGCAGCGTCGCCCCTTTGCTCCAAAGCCGCCAATAACTGTATTTGCTGCCGGGTCGCGAGGTCGGGTAACTTTGCCGAGATTTCCGGCAGGTTGCCAACAGTAGAACTTTGCCCTACTAGTTGAATGGCGGCGGCCTGCATTCGAGGCTTTTCGGTTTCAAGAACCTTTATAACAAACCCGGCGGAACTCTCCGGACTGGAGCTAACAATTCCTCGAAGTGCCCCGATGCGAATCGTAATCGGCATATCAGAAACGAATAAATCCTTATAAATTCCTCTCGCTTTGCCAGTTTCACCTTCTTCGGCAATTTTGCCGGCGCAATCCAGAGAAGCATCTAAAACCAGTTTTCTCAAAGAGCCGGTTGTTTTTTCCGCTGCCTTCTGCAAAGCTTTTACAGCTTCGTCATCGGCAATTTGTCTTAGTGCATTGACGGCGGCACTCGCTGTTGCTGCATCCGAGTCATAAATCAATCCCGTTAATGTCCGGACGGATTTTACATCCCGTCGCCGGCCAAGGGTATTGATGACGCCGACCTTGATTTTACCCTCTGATTCCGAAAGGACTTTGCGCAGAGCTTTGTCAGCTTCTTCAGCCGGGATTTTCTCAAGAGCGTAACGTGCCATATCGGATGTATCTTCATCGGTCAGCATCCCGCTTAAAACCGGAACGCTTGCTTCGGTTCCAATTAAACGAAGCTTCCGACAAATATGTTGTTTGCCGGGCAGAGTAGCTTCTGATTTTAGAACATCTATGAAGCGAGACTCGTAGAGCTTTTGCTCATCCTCGAAACCGATGATGTTACGGACGTAATCATTCAATTTATAAAGGGCTTTTCTGCTGTCGCCGTATTGATAGGTGGAAACTTTATCCAGAACCTTGTCAAGACTCGGCTGGGTGTCAACTTCAAGGTCACCGAGAGCAAACTGGATACCTGCAAGGTAATGCCGGAGCACTTTCCTGTTCCACGTTATATGGGGATTGTGACCGAGCGAGCAATAAAACAGCCGTCCACGACCTACGCTTTTGACCCAGCTTATGGCGATGTCTTTATCAGTGGTTTGGATTCCCCTCGCAGAGCCGGTCTTCTCATCGCTTAAATTCAGACTCATCAAGACACGTTGTCTGCTGCGGGAAGCCAAAGGTGGTCTGGTTCGATAAATTTCATCGTTGATCTTGAAGTTTTCACCTTCGAAGACAGCCATAAGTGGATGCTCCGGGTCATCGATTTTAACCGCCCAGGTGCCGTCAGCGATCCAGGGGTGACCGCAGAATTGGCCTCCCATCATCTTTGCGGCTTCGGGCCAATCGTAAAAGCTATCGGTTGCGGCGTGGATACCCACAATTCCTTTGCCGGATTTGATGAAATCCATAAAACTTTTTCGAAGCTCCTGGGGGAATTTAATTTCAGTGTTGTTGTTGAAGCAAATAGCATCGAAGTTCTGGAGGTTTTGAGGCTCAAAGACAGACATATCGTTACTTATTACTGCTTCAAACGCACCGGTCTTTTCACCCATTGTCTCGATGGCTTTATTCCAATATGGAATGGAGCTGTGCACGTAACCTTTGCAGAGGTCAAATACCAGCAAAGTCCTCTGTTTTGCCGGCTCGGCTATCGGTTCCGTCGGCATAGCTTGAGCTATCCTGGCTGCCTGCTCCTCGGGTATATCCGCCTGCAGAGCTTCCGGTAACTGCAACATAACTGCAAGTGCGAAAATGACAATTATTATAAATCTGATTTTTTGAGACATTCTTTGCCTTCCTTTTTATCTATATGTTAAAGTTCTAATAAACAGTCAGTTTAAATCACCACCTTGATTTTATAAATGCCAGGGTGCTCTCATTGGTCGTGAAAGCAGTCGGCTGGCTTCGGCATCGCCGATGATTTCTTCCTTATCCGGGTTCCACTTGATTTTTCGGCCGGTCAGCATAGCAATCTCGCCAAGCAAGGCAACGCTAATCGAACGATGTGCAATTTCCACCGGCGTAATGGTTTGCTTTCTTGTTCTCACACAGTCGAGGAAGTTCTGGTAATGGTCTCTGCTTTTATATAATCTAATTTCATCCGGTCCGATGACTTCCTTGAGGACACTTTTCGGCTCAGCCCACAGCCCGCCGCGGCTGACATGAATCCAGCCATCCTCGCCATACCAGGCCGTCCCCATTCCATGCGGAAGCTGCCGGTCGTTTGCAATCGTCATCTCCAGGCCGTTTGCATATTTGCAGTTTATTTTGTATTCGCTTGGCACATTGTAAATGCCTTCATCGGGATAAACACCCTTTCCTTCAATCTCCACCGGGCCGGTATAATCGAGTCCCAGTCCCCAATGTGCAATATCGATATGATGACCGGCCCAGTCGGTAAGCTGACCGCCGGAATAATCCATAATCCACCGCCAGTCCCAGTGACATACACCTCGGTAAGGCACTCTCGGAGCCGGGCCAAGCCAGAAATCCCAGTCTAATCCTTCCGGTACCTGCTGGATTTGATGAACTCCCGTGCCACTTCCCGTCGGCAGCCCCACTTCGACTCTGTGAACCTTACCAATTCGCCCGTTTCTGACTAATTCACTGGCACGATGAAAATCCCTAACCGACCTCTGCCAGCTCCCAGTTTGCCATATAATATTGTTCCTTTTCACCGCATCACAAATAGCTCTTCCTTCCATTATGTTCCGCGAAAGTGGCTTTTGACCAAAAATATCGAGCCCCGCCTTCGCTACTGCGATACTGATAATGCCGTGCCAGTGGTCGGGCAATGCAATATTGACAGCGTCGATTTTTTCATCTGCAAGAAGCTGGCGAAAATCCAGATATTCTCTACAGTCCTTGTTTCCATATTTTTCGTCAACAATTCTTTTGGCATTTCTTCGATGACCTGTATCGACATCACAGACAGCCACCAACTGCACACCGTCATTATTGACAAACGCATTCATATCCCCCGTCCCCATACTGCCTGCGCCTATGGTAGCCATAGTAATTCGGTTGCTCGGTGCTACGGTGCCGGCCTTTCCCAAAGCTGAAGAAGGGACAATATAAGGAAAGGCAATAGTTCCCGCAACCAAACCAGCCGTGTTTTTCAGGAATCGACGCCTGTTAAATGTTTTCTTACGTTTCATTATTTACCTCCGAAAAATGAGTATCTGATATTTCCCGTTTACACGGTTAAAAAGCTTAGTTTTCTCCGTCGGAGCTGTCCGCTGATACATTACTCTTCATCTTTACAGTGACATCCTTTTTGATTGCAATCATCTTAGCTTTAGCGTCCTCCTCGGACATGTTGCCTGCTTCAACCTCTGCCTGGAGTTTCGCCCAGACTTGTTTGAGATAGGCGCCGGTCTTCGCCTTCTTACCTTGGTAGTCGGCCTTGGTCTTGCCCATGGACTTGCCGCTTACTTTCTTTCCCTTGATTGCCGATTCGTCGGTGCCCTTAACTCCCGGATAATCGCGCCAGAGCCAGCGCAGCATATCGGGCAGAATTGAACCGCCATACTCAAGATCATGCCCGCCGCTTCCCGTTTCAAATCGATAGTCATACCTTGCGAACTTCAATGCAGATTCCATTTGCAAGTTCCCCAGCGTAAAATCGCCCAGAGACGTATTTAAGTCGTTTTCCGTGTCCTCCAGAAAGACGCGGATGGGTTTGGGATTTTCCCGGGTTTTTCGAATCATTGTTGGGTAATCTCCACCCCCCGGAACACCAACATAGCCTCCTATGAGACTGATAACTTTGCTGAATGCATCGGGGCGCTCCCAGGCAACGGTAAAGGAACAAATTCCGCCCGCACTGCTTCCGCAAATGCCCCGGCCGGCTGCATCGCTAATGAGGTTATAGTTTTTGCTAACTTCCGGAAGGATCTCTTCGAGCAGGAAACGAGCATAGGTGTCACTAAGTGTTGTGTACTCCAACCTGCGTCGGTTATCGTGCTGTACACCTGGCTTTTCTCCGCTGGATGTGGCCACGAATGCCAAGAGCAACACCATAGTCGCCACGATTGTTGAAAGAAGCTTCATGTCTTGTCCTTTAGCAGAGAGGCCCGCTACGCCCCTCGCTCTTATCCGGGATTTCCCATATAACATTGTATATCATAGCTCAGCTATGCCGCTGGGCCTCTTTTCTAATAGAATATCAAATCTGTCCTGAATGGCATCCATAGTCCATATAATACAATAATCTTACTTTTTGCACAGATTTAGTTGGGAAATACGGGAGTATTTATTTATCAAATGCGGAATCGAAAGCGAGTTTTGAAGGTTTGAAATCCACATTTTTTACGAACTCACAGGCTTCTTCTGCCCCGTGCTCTCGGTCCATACCGCTGTCTTCCCACTCGACGGAAAGCGGCCCGTCGTATCCGATTTGGTTTAAGGTTCTTATGATTTCCTCGAAATCAACTCCGCCGTGACCAAGAGAGCGGAAATCCCAGCCGCGGTCCGGCTCTCCGAAATCCAGATGGCTGCTGAGAATCCCCGTTCGACCATCAAGCTGCAAACCAGCATCCTTCATATGCACATGGTATATACGCTCAGGGAATTCCTTCAGAAAACAAACAGGGTCAACCATCTGCCAGTACAAATGGCTGGGGTCAAAGTTAAAGCCGAAAGCCTTGCGATTATCAACCGCTTGAAGCGCACGTTTTGCGGTTATAAGGTCGAAGGCAATCTCGGTGGGATGAACTTCGAGAGCAAACTTTACGCCGCACTCATCAAAAACATCGAGAATAGGATTCCACATCTTTGCAAAATACTTGAAACCATCGTCAATCATTTTCCCCGGTATCGGGGGAAAGGAGTACAACATATGCCAGATGGACGAGCCGGTGAAACCGGAAACAACTTCGATTCCGAGATTCTTCGCCGTTCGGGCGCTGTCCTTCATCGCCTTGACAGCCCATTGGCGTTTCTTCTCCGCCTCGCCCTTACAATCATCCGGAGCAAAGGCATCGGAACGCTCATCCGTATTCGGGTCGCAGACAAGCTGGCCAGCCAGATGGTTGCTAATGGTAAAAACCTTTAAATGATTCTTTTCCAGGATTTCCAACTGCTTTTGGCAGTAATCCTTATCCTCGGCTCCTTTTTGAACGTCCATATGGTCACCCCAGCAGGCCAATTCCAGACCGTCATATCCCCAGCTCGATGCTTTTTTTGCCAATTTTTCCAGCGGCAAATCAGCCCATTGTCCCGTAAATAAAGTTACTTCTCTTGCCATTTTTAGCCCCTTCTTAATGAACTTCGAATGATTTAGTTGCTCAACAGATAACCTTCATAAAGCTTTTACCTTTTTCAATTTTAAATTTATAATCGGATACATCATCTTAACTCAGAAAGGATTTGCCGGTGCGCTCCCTGCTTATAGATTGATTTCATTTTCCAGGCCTTCACCTCCTTGACTTTAAGATCGCGGTCTTTAGTGAACAAGCTGATGTTCGGATGCTCACGGATGTGTTCATGGGTAACGGCCGCTGCCTGGCGTTCGTTGGCAAATACTTCGAGGATGTTTTTATCTATAAATACTCGTAATCTCAGATTCTCGCCTTCCTTAAGTTCGAATGGAGGTTTAATCGAGCCGAGGTTGAAAGTATTCATACCTGACCCAAACATAATGCGTATTGCGTTATTGTTGTTCTCATCGCCCAACAGGTTTATACCAAATGCTTTGGGTAACGGAGCGCTGAAGGTTACTTTCAATTCAACCGCATCACCAGTGATTTTATTAAGCTTATAGTCGCTGTCGCTTTTGACAGTGATATTCTTTTCTATCATCTCATCATATCGAAGCGTCTCTAATTCCCGAAGTGGTCTGATCCGAAGAACACCGTCATCCGGCAATTCCAGTTCACGGGGTAGTGCCTGAATACCCGTTGGCATAAGTTTTGTAATAAGCCATGTCCACATGACGCGGCGGCCATCCTTTGTAAGCATAGATTCGGGGGCAAAATAGACCAAACCTCCATCACCACCCTCCCATTCAGTAGTTCGGAAGTTCATCATTGTATGAGATTCAGGCAAATATTTTTCGTCTTTGAAGTCGCCGAGATAATAACGGCATCCCAATCGGTGACTGATACAAAGAAGCATCCACTTGTTCCCGATTTTGAACATGTTGGCACAGGAGATATCTTCATCCCGGGGTATGCCGGGTTCTCCTGAATAATCTTCATGCAGGAGGTCGCCCATAAATATCCAGTTTTTAAGGTCATTTGATTTCATCAATTGGGGATTCCTACCGCCGGAAAGGGCATAGTATGTCTCACCATTTAACCAGCAGTCAGGGTCCCAGTGACGCATCTTGGGCTCATTCCCGGCATCGTCTTTGGGGATTATCGCCTCTGGCTTCGTCCAGTTATCCATATTGTCGTCAAGGGCATATGCCACCCAGTTTCTGTCCGATCCCTGGCCGTGGTAGATCATTGCCGCTTTGCCCTCTTTCGTGAAGAATCCCGTCCCGCTGAACATGCCGTGGCCTGTAATTGGAGGGGCAAGCACAGTCGGATGCCATCTCCAGTGCACCATGTCTTTGCTGGAGACATGGGCATAGTTGTAACCATAAACATTGGCATAGATATAATGCAAATGATAACGACCTTTATAATAGAATGCCGGATTAGGATCTCCTGGCACAGCCCTCCCGGGACCGGGGTGTGCGAGGTGGTACGTCAGCCAGTTTTCCGGTGGATTTTGAGGCCATTGAGGTGTTTCGGGGACATACTTTCTTGTAGATATCAGGCGGCTATAGAGGCCCAGGATCAACTTACCATCCTCCAGCTCGATATTCTCTTCCTCTCCGCGGTTGTTAAAAACATATCTTCCGGCATGATCTACTATTTCCTCTCCTTCAAAGTCCCACCATGCATAGGGTTTTATTTTTGACGGTTTATTGGGCTGCATATCCCTGAGCTCATCAACGGAAAGGGCGCTGTCGTAGATACGTGCATCCTCAATTTCAACAGAGACAAAACCTTCACCACCATAATAGCTCAGACCAAAGACAACAAAATTACTGTTACTGTTCAGGATATCAATATTGTGTGCTGGGTATTTGCTGTAAAGTTCACCGTTGCGGTATATGCGAATTTCAGAACCTTCATAGACGACGGCCATTTGAACCATCTTCCCGGAGCGAGCTGTTTCCGGCTTGATATTACTCAGGTCTTTCTGTGTTCGCTTTAATTCGTCACTGCCGGCTATCCATTTACCGCCACCTTTCCTGGATAAAATGATACCGTCGAATTGGCTGCCATCCTGAATGGTAAGTATGGACCCGCTATTAGAACTCCTGTTATTAAGATTGACCCATGAAACGAGTGTTTTATCGGTGCCTGCAGCATGAACGGCACTGGCCATCATTAAAAGCAGACATAAAACAAGTATTTTATTCATACATTTCAAGATATTATTAAATGGACTACTATGCTTTGAATTCATATCTGGCCTCCATTAATTAGGATTATAAATATTACCACGGATTAGAAGGATACATCTTCCAGGCATCAAATACCGGAATCTCAATCTTGCATCCCTTACTAAATAAAACTATGCCTTGACTATCATCGCGACTCGGGTATATCCGATGGGTTAAGCAAAGACGTTTATTCACAAAAATCTCCATAACGGACCGGTCCAAAAAAATATGAAGATGAAGTAATTCATTCGGTTTTAGTTCAAATTCCGCTTCCTGTTTATAGCGATGCCGTCTATAAAACCAATCCATCAGACTTTTATCCAACGAGGTCCTGGATAAATCAACACGAACGAGGTTTTTCTTCGAATCATAAATGATGGTTGTCTGTTCGGACCCATCCGGCGCACAGCAAACCTTAACACCAAATTCTTCTGCATCTTGTGGGGAAATGGCAATATCTAACTCCAGGGTGTTTCCTTTGATATCATCAATTCTTAATTCTGAATTTTTAACGGAAAGATTCTTTTTTTGGACATGCTCTGCTCTCAGGGCTCTAAGTTCTTCAACAGGTTCCATATTTAGAACGCCATTTTTACCCAAACTGAGCATTCGTGGCAGCGTCATCGTCCCGCACCAGCCGTGCTTTGTAATGAATGTATCGGCCTGGCCCCAATGGGTCCGGCTGTCGTTCAGCGCAGCCCACATAATTCTGCGCCCTTTATCATCTAATAGACTTTCCGGTGCATAACCAACACCGCTGCCCCAACTCATTGTTCCGTGTTTTTCGGGATAGAATTGCTCGTTTTTGAAATCTCCGATAAAATATTCAAGGCCGTCGCCTAAATATAGAAGAACATACTTATCTGCGAGTTTGAAAAAATCAGGGCAATCCAGATGTCCGCTCACTCCATCATGATGAAAAAAATCACCCAAGAATTCCCAGTTTTCAAGGTCTTTTGATTTCCAAAGTGTAGTTCGCTTAGATGGCCATGAACCATTGTCACCTGAAATGGAGTAATATGTATCACCATCAAGCCAGGCGTGCGGGTCCCAGACATCATATTTCCCGTACTCTGGCAGCTTGTCTAATATTGACCTGAATTCTGCTCCATCATTGTCCTGTACAAATTCAGGATAAGGAATTACGGGATTAGACTTTGACTTTTCCCAATGATCTAAATTGTCATCGGTCGTCTTGGCAATACAATTCCCCGCACCTAATCCCTGATACATAATTGTAGGGACTCCATCTTTATCTATGAATGCATTGCCGCTGTAAATTGCAACTTCAGGATCACCATCTTCCGGTTTCAATGCAGTAGGGTGAAAACGCCAGTGAACCAAATCGTGACTTGAAATATGCGCCCAGCAGTCTCCCCTGTGTCCTTTCCGCGGCTTATATTGCTGGAAGATATAGAACAGATGATACCTGCCCTTCCAGTAAATAGCACCGTTAGGGTCGAAAGGATGGGCAATCCCTTCCGGTATTACGAAATGATATGTCGGCCGGTACTTATCATTGAGCAATTTATCGCGATAGAGATGCATTGAATAAACGTAATCTTGAATAACTCTTGTGTTGAAATCGTCATCCCCGGCAAGCACCTTTCCCCCAGGATTAAATCCCAAAGTAGCTGCACCTGCAGAGACAAGAAATGATTTTTTAAGGAAACCGCGTCGATTCATCTCTTCGGCCATTTTAAACTTTCGTAATCAATATGTATTAGCAGTGCGATTACTTTTTCATCTTTGTCCATTTCTGCTTACTCTTTGCACTGGTCAAAAAAGTATCAATAAAAAGCATACCGCGAAGCCCGTCATCAACGGTCGGGAAATCCAGCGCCAGTTTGTCGGGCTTTTTGCGTGTCATTCTGGCACGAATGGTATCTGCAAAATTGTGGTAAACATTAGCCATTGCCTCAAAAAATGCCTCCGGATGGCCGGATGGTAATCGCGTGGCACGTCCGGCGGCAGGACTTTTCTCGGCTACATAGTCGTTTCCACGACACCAGGTCTGCACCGGTCCATCCGGCTCTTTTACATAAAGATAATTCGGATTTTCCTGGTGCCACTCAAGCCCTTTGCGGTCGCCGTAAATCCAAATAGCCAGACCGTTTTCTTCACCGATAGAAACCTGGCTCGAATGAAGAACTCCCTTCGCACCATTATTGTATCGAATCAAACAGTTTCCATCGTCTTCGAGTTTTCTGCCTTTAACAAATGTGGTAAGGTCCGCACAAATATGTGTCATCTTCAAAGCTGTGATATACTCTGCCAGATTCTCGGCGTGAGTCCCGATGTCACCTATGCAGCCGGAAGCGCCGCTTTGCTTCGGGTCTGTTCGCCACGCCGCCTGCTGCTGACCGGTCTTCTCCAAAGCCGAGGAAAGCCAGCCCTGGGGATACTGAACGATGACTTTGCGTATCCTGCCGATTTCTCCATTTCCAACTATGTCACGAGCCAGCTTGACCATTGGATAACCCGTGTAGTTATGCATCAGGGCAAAAACCTTCCGAGAGTTTTTGACAATCTTTCGCAGCTGCCTTGCCTCTTTCACAGTGAACGTCATCGGCTTTTCACACATTACATTGAAACCCGCCTTGAGAAAATCCCGTGCGATGGGAAAATGCCAGTTGTTCGGCGTGGTAACAGAAACGAAATCAATTCGTTCATCCTTGGCCAGTTTCAACTCGCGCTCAATCATCTCGTGGTAATTGCGGTATACACGTTTTGGATTGAGAAAAAGCTGCCGACCCATTTGCTTGGATTTACGCGGGTTAATGTCGAATGCACCTGCCGTCAGTTCGATTTGACCATCCATAACAGCCGCCTTGCGGTGCACCTCGCCAATAAACGCTCCAGGCCCCCCGCCAACCATTCCCATTTTCAACTTCCGGTTTAACGCCATAATCATATACCTTCCGAAAACTGAGACCAAAGTTAATTTTTAAAGTGCGATTTCCTGCCGATTGTTTAAAAAAACAGGAGAACAAATGATAATTTCGTTGTCCGGCTTTGTCAACAAAATGAAAAAAATAATTTACCGAACTGGAAAAAGTATGTTCTGTCGGATAAACTTTAGAAAATGCATTATTTAAGTTTTCGACAGCTTTGCGCCGAATGAATTCCGGAAAGGCCAATGGATATATCGATAGTTATACCGGCTTTTAACGAAAGCAGTAAAATCCAGATGGATATTGAGTCGGCGGCGGCTTTCTTTAAAGATTATAATCTGAAGGGTGAAATCATCGTCGTCGATGACGGCAGTGGTGACAACACGGGGCAAAAGGCAGAGCAAGCCGGCATATCCGACAACATCAGTCTAAAAGTCATACACCTGCCCGTTCATCAGGGAAAAGGCAGAGCCGTCCGCAAAGGCATCGGGCAAACAAAGGGAGAATACGTGCTCTTCGCCGACTCCGGCTGTTGTGTACCTTATGAAAATATTCATCGTGGTCTGGAAATGATTAAAAGCGGGGTATGTGACATTGCGCACGGTTCCAGAAAACTGTCTGAAAGTAAAATTAATACGCCTCAAAAACTGCATCGTCGAATTTATTCAAGAGTGTTTCGGAAGCTTTTGAGCTGGTATTTGAAGATGCCGGCCGATTTAACCGACACGCAGTGTGGTTTTAAAATATATCGGGGTGATGTTGGTCGAAGGTTATACAGCGAGAGTGTTTCGAATGGTTTCATGTTCGATGTCGAGATTATCTACAGAGCTTTGAAAGAGGGTTATACAGTCAAGGAATTTCCGGTGGAGTGGACTTGCGATACCGACAGCAGGTTCTCACTTTTGCGGAGCTTTCGGCAATTATATTGTGAGTTGAGAACGATTAAAGGTATGCAGAAGAAGAGATGACGAAGGATTTTAATTTTCAACTAAACCGATTTGCTGCCATGGGCCAAAGTAAAGAATTTTGTCAGGGGCATGTTCGGTTATAACAGCTGCTATGGTCCGGGGGTTTTCCTGACAGTATTTTTCAATTTCATTATGATTCATTACCATAAAAGCAGTAGAAAGGGCATCGGCCATTGCGGCAGTTTCAGCACATGCCCATGCTGCCATTTTTGCCTGAACGGGGTGAGCAGTTCGCGGGTCAATGATATGCTGACCTTTTTGCAGGCCTGATATGCTCAAGGAACGGTTGGCTAAAAGAAGCTTTGATGGGCTTTTTCCAGGAGCCATAGGATTCGATATGTTTACAGGCCATCCTTTCTTTCCAGCCGGGGCGGTTAGTGCCAAGAGTGTACTGAAACCTCCATGTATTAAAGCTTTCTCAATGCTCCAATCCTGGAGAAGACGGGCTATCTGGTCGAGTGCATAACCTTTACCTATGCCGCCGAGGTCAATCTGTATTTTTTCTCCCTGAAGTTTAACAGTGTATTCTTCAGGGTCGAGCTCCAGCAGTCGGATTCCGGTATTTTTGCGAGCGAATGTTAATTGGGCTTCTGATGGTTTTCGGTTTTTTCCTCTTTCATCCAGCCGGCAATCGTAAAGAAGGCCGATGGTGACATCAAAGGAGCCATTTGTCTGGGAGTAAATATTTTTTGCTATGCTTAGACATTCGAATACCGGCAGTCCTATCCGTGCAATTTCTCCACGGGAGAGATTGTTAATTTTCGATATATCACTGTTTTCAATATAGCGGCTGAGCTGCTGTTCGAGACTATCCAGTTCATCAAAAGCAGCGATGGCTGCTCTTTTGGCGTAATCCGATTCATCACTCTGAATGATGATTTCAAAAGTGGTCGCCATTGCATCATGTGAAAATTTACACAAGCTGGGCATAGAAACCGCAGGGCTTTTAACAAACTCTTTATTATTTTCAAAATCCGTCATCTTTGTAACTCAGCATCTTTCAGACTCGACGGTGTTTGATTTTGCTGCATTCGGTCAAATAAATCTTTCGTGACAAAACCAATCAATTCAACCGTTGGTCTCAATTCCATACGCCTTTTGAAAAGAGAAACGTACAGCTTTTTTTTACCCGGCTCAGGAAGTTCATATAACTTTTCCAATATTTTTCGTTCAAATTCCTTAGAGGCAATAATAACCGGAACTGCGGGCATATCTTCTTCAACTTTACTCTGGTAAGCCACTCCTGTAAAGTCTCTCAAATACCAGGGTAAAGGCCAGTAATCATCCTCCCGACAAATTACCTGGATGTACATTTTTCCCCCCTCCGGATGTGAGGAAGCTGCCTGTTCTATTCGCCTGGTTATTTCAAAGACGTCCTCGCTGGTATGAGCATAAACATAGGGATTGCATGAATCAGCATAAAAATAAAAACTGCCCGCATAGGCCTGTGCAACCAGTGCGCACACACCACCAACTAAAACAAAAGCAACAACTGCCCTTCTCCACATTGTATTTGCAATTGTCATAAAAACCGCTATGCCAACCCCTGCCAATATAATCATACCATGCAAAAAGCCGAGCATCGACCAGGGTGTTTTATAAGGTATTGCCGAATAAATAATAGTCATTATCAATGTGTAAAAAGCAAAGAATCGAAGTAGTCCTGGATCGAAATCTTTGATATATCTTTTGGACCAGACAAATAAAAAACCAAAACAAGCCAACATTATGATAAACGCTTCGCTCCAGGCCGGCCCCGAACCTATTCTGAAATACAAGAGCATCTTCAGATAATAATACCAGTGATGTATATGAATCTGATTATGAGCAGCTTTATCTAAATAAAATTTATAAGCCCTAAACGAATCCAGTATGCCAGCTGGATTCTTAAGAAACGATGAATAGAACAAAGCCGATACCGCAAAAGCAGTCAGCAAAATGGTGAGTATATGTAAATAGTTTATCTCTTTGGCCAAAGAGGATATTATGCTTTTTCCCCTTTTTTGTATAAACACGGCCAGTAACAATGCCAGCAACATAGAACCGAAAGCAATAACGCACGTTTCCTTGGTTGCATGCGCTAATCCCATAAAAATTCCCGTTAGAATAGCCCATTTAATATCTTTTGAGCGGATATAACGGTAACTTGAGAGGATTACTCCAAAGCTGAAAGAAACAAGAAGCATTTCCTGAATATAATAACGGCTATAAAAAACAAAGGCAGGTGACACTGCGGTTAACAGAACGGCTGCAGAGACAGCACGGCCACCCAGGCCATCTTTCAACAACAAAATCAACAATACCAACAGAATGCCACAGAAAGCAGGGACAATGCGTAAGGTAACCTCGTTTACATCAGAAATTTTATGAGCGGAACCAAGCCAGGCTGGTATCAATGTAAGATAGTTCAGTGTTGGCCCATGAAACTCTTCGGGATTATATTTATAGGAACCTTTCTCAAGAAGGTGAGCAAATTTAATGGCGTGTACAGCTTCGTCTGTATGCATCAGGCGCTGCTTTAAAAGGGGCAACCGCAGGGCAACTGCCAAAATTACTGCAGTAAGAATTAAAATCCAGCATCTTTTAAAATTTCTCATCTGGCCGGTTTGATATGGTACAAATTTTTCATTTTGGGGACACCTGACGCCCAAAAACCTCGACTTCTATGTAGTGGTTTAATTCATTCGTGCTGTTTCCATTGCTGTAGAGTCGGACATAGCGGGCATGTTGACCCTTTGCGTCAATAAGCCTGCCTTCCGAGGTTTCAACATAGCTTTTATCCTCACCTACACCAAGCGCCGAAGAATTATCAGCGTCATTATTAAATAGTGTCCTGACATTGGTCAGAAAATCAGGGTCATCAGCAACCTGAACAATAACATCAAAATAAACCCTTACTTGTTTATGGTAGTGCCAGAGCACAATCGCATATATCTCAGACTCGACGCCAAGGTCTATGGTAATATATTGTTTGAAGGGAGCCATCTCAACATAACTGCCGTCCATAGCTTCTTTGTCTCCATCAGTGATTAATTCCAAAGTTCCGATGATGGGTTGTTCATCTGTTGCGGTTACCGATTTCCCCAAGGCAATATTTGTTGTCCCCTCAGGCACGTAAAATGTCGGGCGGGATGTTCCCCTGCGACGAGGCTCTTCGAGATTTGTAACGCCGCGAATGTTTGAGGGAGTGCCGACAAACATCGGCCTGGGCAGTTTGATTTTCAGCGGTATCATATCCGGTTTCGGGGTATCTTTTTTGGTTTCCGCAACGCTTTGCTCAACAGTTGATTGTTCTGATTGTTCCTTAGAAGCATCCTGCGGTGATTTTTTGCAGGAAGAAACGAAGACACATAGGGCCAAAAGAACGGTTAAGCGGATATACAGGTTTACATTAGGTCTACGCATAATTTAGTGATTACCTCACCTTTCTAATTAATTTGAAAGAAATCAAAAACTTTATCTTAAGCTAATTTATTTTATCGATGGAGTATTGTCAAATAAGTACAACAGAATGTTTTTCTTATTTATTCCGGTTTAAATCGACGGTTTCAGGTTCAAGTCCAAGGTCAGCGGCGATAAGATAAACAGCAAAACCGACGATAAATGACATCAGAGTAGCCAGCCCATAGGAAAAACCAATTACCGGAAGCTTACCCAGGATGCCGACCAGGAAACCGAGAACCCAGGCGATATACCCTGCCAGGTTAATACCCTTTCGGGGTCCCGACCATTTTCCGTTTCTGAGGTAATCAGCAGTCATAGCTCCAATAATCGGTCCAAAAGATGCGCCTATAACCAGGAAGAAACCCACAAGGTTATTTGCCACACCAGTAGCTGCCAGGATAATTCCGATTACACCAGCTCCCAAAGCAAGGCCCATTCGCGGCAGCTTGGGAAAGATAGTAGAAAAGGAATTTGCTGCCAGGAAAGCGCAGAAACCTGTAGGACAGATACAGGCAATTACGAAAACCCAGAACATCACCTTCGAGACGACCCCGCCAACTTGACCGATAGAAGCGATGAATGGTTCAAATCCCGGCATTGTGGCGATTTGCGGATTTTTACCTATGGCTCCTGCGATTGTTAATAATGCAAAGACACCCACCACTAATGCAGGCAAGCTGATTCCAAAAAGGCCTCCAAGAACGACATCTTTTTTACTACGATTGTTCATAGCGAAATCAGCGCCGGCCGCTCCTGCTGTTGCAAAGAAACCTGCCGCCGCCTGGAGTGCGGCAAATGCACCCAAGCCCATAAGCGGAATCACGGCTGATGTAGTGTGTGGTATTGATATCGAAGAGTTAAAATTGCTGATGCCTCCTATATTTGAGAAACCTGCTATTATAATGATTAATAAAGGAAAAACAGGCAGCCAGCTTGAAAGCCATCCGAGCCAATTGATTCCCACCGCACCGACAAAAGCAAATGCCATTCCCCATATTATGCAAACGAGCCAAAATGAAGCCGACCCGGCGGCGGCATTGGAACCAATGGCATTCATAAAAAAGGATGCGGCTGAAAAAGTGAAGACTGCATGCCAGCCAATCTGAAGAACACCCATCAGCAGTCCCGGCATTAAAATGCCTCCATGCGTGCCGAAAGTGGAAGAACCAACAACGTAAAGCGGCATACCAGTCGTGAACCCCAGGATTGCAGGGACATAATACAGGACAAAACAGAACAGTGCACCGAGAAAAAGGCCCACAACGGCGGCCCATAAACTGCCGTAGTGCAATGCTGCCGCCATTCCAGCCATAAAGGGAACCGAAAGGAAAATACCCGCATAGGATGGAGCTGTGTTTTTGTACCAGGGCGCCCGATTTTCAGGGGGGTTCGGGCGGGCCGATTTTAAATAACCCGGTAATAGTTCATTATTCATGATTTTAATCTCCTAAATAAAGCTATATCAGAGTTATTAGCTCTTTCGAGCCACAAAAAACAGCAGGGGACAGTGTATAATCGCAATCAGTGACAGCAGCAGCACACAGCAACGATGAATTTCTGCAGGAAGCTCCTGAATATCGGTACCGAAAAAAGGGAAAATTCTCAGAACTATAGACAGAATTAAAGGAAGTGCCGGCAAACAATACGATTATCAGCAAAACAGACAGGCCAATCCTGACTAATGAACAAACCTTTCCGCCAACCATAATACAGCCAACCTCCAAGTTTTCTAAAAATGAGAATCAAAACCTTCTAATTCAAATTCTAATCCTATTGCATTAAAGCCGAACTGTCAAGATTAACAAATAAACCGGACATTGCTACACCTAAGAGCAGAATAACAGCAACCTGAAAACCACTAAACACTTGCCCTACCCACTAAATAAAAACCATAATGCAGTGTTTATATATAGCTTCTTCGTGGAAATAGTATATTGATTCTTATTATTCTTTTGAGACGTTTTGTCAAAACGTCACCTCTTCATCACCAATACTATCCCCCTACCTATTGTCATGACAAAAAACTGGGGTTTTTAAGGCGGGGGGTACAAGTTTTTGTGAATTGGCTTGCTCGATAGGTTTATATGATATTGGCGGGCTAAACTTTTTTTGCGTTGTTAATCATCGCCAGGTAAGCAAAAGCCACTGCAATCACTGCAAATCCAAGGGCAATATAGCGATGGCAGGCCAAAAGAAATTTCTGAATATCTGTCCCGAACAATGTGAACATACTCAATAAGATTGATAAAACAAGCGGCACCGCCAAAGACATAAGCAGCCAGAAAACCGCTCTCTGCAGCAGCTCCGCCCTGCCGCCGGATGGAACGTCTCCACTATCCTCCGAGAACAGCTTCCTCAACAACGGACAGCAGCTCACATCTAAGCTGTTATCCTGCGCCCACAAAACCGCCAGCAGCGCAAGGCAGAACGCAAAGACGCCCCCGAAAATAACGTGTATCATCATCCAGTAGCCGAAGATGGATTTGCCGAGAATTAAAACCGGGAAAAAGCCCGTTACAGCCAGCACCAGAAAACAAATAACAGCCAGCGCCAGAATCAACCTTCTAATCTTCAGCAAAAAGGAGGCCTTTTGAATGGGCAAAAGCAAAGTGAAGCCAAACAGGAAAAACCTCAGGCAATCCAAGGGTTTCATTGGCCGTTCCGCCCCAAACAAATCGTCGAACGAAGGCCGACGCAGGATAAAATCCAAAACGCAACCTGCCAAAACTACCAAACTTCCGATTATCGCAATTAGAGGAAACATATCAACTTTGTCCTGCTTTATCATCTTCGGAAATTGACTTTGTAATATAACCGAGGGCTTTTAACCCGTATAATAAAAGCACCGCAGCGATTATCATAGCAGCTATAACAGCTACAACTTTAAGCCATGGGCGAAACACAAAACTAAAGGCAAATAATTTCATATATCCCGGAGAAATATCCTGAAACTTAAACATACTCACATACTTTCCTCTTTCGGACCGGACGGGGGTATCGACCTCAACTTTCCCGAAGCAAAAGCCCGCTTCCGTCGAGTGACAATCCTCGCATCTCTTAGCTCCAAGCGACTGGGCGGCAGGCCGAACATTATGAGCAATAGGCCAATAATACGGCTCACCGGATTTATGCTGCTCGCCGGTCAGCTCACCTTTACCGTTAACCCGATAAAGCTTCCCTCCAGCTACGTAAACCGTTTCTGCGCTGATTTTATCCGAAAGCTGGGAAAGTATTTTCTTTATACCCTCCTTAGTCAAATCAGGCCAGTCTCCCGATGACGGCATTGACTCTTCGGTTATAACTTTTGAGGCAATTGGCCTGATTATTTCCAGATTCAGCGGAGTTACTTTGTCGCCCTCATATCGACCCCAGTATGCAAGCCAGAGGAGTTTTGCAACTCCAATCTTACCGTCTTCTCCTTCGACAAAAACCGGATAGATTATATGCGGCAGGACATCCTTTGATTTATTGACGTTAAGGGTTCCAAGAGCATGTGCACGCGAAGTTTTTGTACGGGTAGTCTTTTCGGCAGGCCAGGGACCACAGTGACAGGCGGTACACGCAAGCTTCTCAAAATGAACCGGCGGTATTCCCTCGTGTTCGGCAATCGGAGCACCTAATCGCCCTGCTGCTGCGTCTGTGTTCTCCTGGCGGGTATGACAACTCCGGCAGGTAAGAGTACCCGCCAAAGGATTCGCAGAATCTGTCTGCTCGCCCTCATAGCCGCGAGTAATATTATGCTCCAGACCGTTACGGTGACAATCAATACATTTCAAACCCGACTTCAGGTGAATATCCTCAACCTGAGACCATTTTTCACCCGCATAAGGATCGAAATTGGAATGGCAGAAATAACAACGGTCATTGGGGATGTTTCGAGTAATGTCAAAAAGAACCTGATTTTTGGAATCGAAGATGTTTTCACGATACACAACTGTTGGAGGACGAAGCTCGGGATTATCGAAAGTTTCGGGCATTTTATAATCGAACGTTTCCGGCATGCCTGCCGCAGAGCCGGTAACAGTGGCTAATTCACTGGCACCGGTTGGGGCCCAACGAAAATTCTGGCGTGCAATCTGAATCGCACATTCGGCCTGGTCCTGGCCCGGGTGAGCATTGTGACAGGCGAGACAATTGACTTCCAGTTTCCCTGAGACAAAAGAACGCATTATCTCTTCGGGATTTTCGCTGTCGATTTGGCCCGGACCTCCGCCGGGAAAGTTCCTGCCGAAAAGCTGGGTGAATTGCCAGGTTGTAATACCAAGCTGCCGGGGTCGAAACGTCCCAGGCCAGGGTCTGTAAGAAAGAGGAATCTGTGTACAAGTCCGAGGGTCAACATATATCCATGGCTGTCCGACCCGTCCGGGTGCTATGTCTGGGTCGAGCGCATTAAAATGCCATCCTTTTGAGATTACATCCACATTATGACAATCAGGACCGCCGCAAGTTTTAAGAGGAGAAAAAGGAAAAGCCACCTTATCAGAAGGTGTGATTTTATTACCCTCCTCATCTAAAAGAGGGATGAGATGAACGGGAACGGCACGACTGCCATCACTTTCGTCGCCTTTGAGTTTTTTGGTATCGGATGCCGCTACCGGTGAAATCAATAAAAGGGTGACTAAGACAGCTATGTATAGATTGTTAGTCAAATTTTTGAATCCCTTCATAAATTAGACTTTAAAATCTTCCGGCGAGAAGTCAAGCTTTTTAGCAGCTTCGACGGCTTCATTGACCTTCAGCACCGTTACAGCCGTTTCAAAACCTACTTCAGGAGGACAATTTAGTGTCGCCTTACCACGTATGGCATTAAAGAAGTTTTCCAGGTGTGGCTGATGGAAAGGTTTGTCCATTGTAACCGGCAAATCGTATCTTGCCGCAGGTATAGACTCGCGTGCATCTACGGCGCCGGTTGTTTCGCTTGTTTGCTTTGGAGGTTCTTTTTGGAAAACATAGCCCCTCTTGACCCATGGCTGCCATTTTGTTTCCGGAACCCAATCTTCGCGATAGATACTTCCTCGATTTGAGGCTTCAGATATTAATAATGTCCCCTCATCGCCCATAAAGGTTTCGAAATATCCCTGGCTGCTGTTTGTTGTTCCGGTTTGATAAAGTGCCCGGACAATTCCTTTATTTGTTTTGTATTCATAGATTGCCATCACATTGTCGTACCACTGGTGCTTAGTCCAGTAGTCTATGCCGCCGCCTGCTATTACAGACATAGGTGCTGTGCCCAGGTACCAGTTATAAATGTCAATCTGGTGAGAGCCAAGGTCAACGATGGGCCCGCCACCAAGGCCTTTGTACCATCGCCAGTTTCTGAACTGCTGCATAGAATTAAAACCATACTTTTGAAGAGTTTCTGAATCAATATCGGTTCCCTTAGGCCAACCTTTATCTTCACAAGCAGCTTTGCTGCGGTTCCACTGTCCATTAATTGTCGTGATACGGCCAAGTAGATGTGCTTCGGTAATTAATTTATCGTAGCAGAAGGTATATCTTGGATTGCTTCTTCGTTGATGCCCGATTTGCATCATTTTTCCGGATTTTTTTGCAGCTTGAACTATCTTTCGTGCCCCCTCAACTGTATTCGACATTTCTTTTTCACAGTAAACATGCAGGCCGGCCTTGAGGCATGAGACCGCATGCTCAGCGTGCCAGAAATCAGGAGTGGCGATGATTACTGCATCGAGGTCTTTTTCTTTATCGAGCATTTCAGCATAATCAGTATAAGTATTATGTTCATGGCGATAAGCTTTTAGTCTGAGTGAGAGCCAATTTCGATTATAATCCCAGATATCGCAAACAGCTTTAAAACGAATACCGGGGATTTTCAGGCAGGAGGTTACCAGAACTTTTCCCTCAGCGCCGGCGCCTATTAAGGCAACGTTAATATCATCAGGTTTGGATGTCTGTTGTGCCAACAGCATCGGTGAAAGGACAAGGCCTGTCCCAATCGCTGCGCTTGAACGCAGGAAAGTTCGCCTGTCAATACCTGTTTTATTTTCACTACTTTTTTTGGTGTTTTTCATTTCCTGTTAAGCCTCAATTTGAGATTATATCAGAATGTTTCCGTTTTGAATAATTTATGCCCGCCACCTGCGGGGTCTGTTTTTGGTGGAATCCTTTGCTAATATATTGTTAGCAATTTCAGCATCTTCAGCCACCTGAAAATCATACATTCCGACGTTGATAAAATCGGCGCCGTTTTTAAAGGCGTATTCAAAGCCATCCCAGGGTTCGATCGCACCGGCGGCGAGAACTTTATAGGCAATCCAGGGTTTTTTAACCTTTTTCATAAATTTAATAGTCTGCTCCGGCGTCATTGACCAATAATTATCAACTTCATAGTTATCAATAACCGCTTTGTGCTGGTCTTTTCGTCTGGCGGAGAAATAATTATTAGTATGCAGGGTTTTCATATAGAAATCTACATCCAGTCCGGCAGCTTCACATGCGATAGGGACATCAAGTGAATGTCCGGCAATCCCCGCAATCAGGCCATTAGTTTTCATAAAATCTATAACTTTGCCGAGAAGCTCTACCTTCTCTTCACTTACCCAAAGGTCTCCTATGTTACCCAGGATAAAAGCACCTACGGCTCCATTGTCGATAGCTTTTTGGACGTTGGTTTTCAGGTCGTGTTTTTCAGGAGCGCATTGTGCAATGTATTGCATCTTGCCGTCTTTTTTGTTGAATTTATTAAGTATCCGGACGCCTCGCTCATCACCATCGAGATTGCTCAATATAGCCGTGTTGATTCCGTGCTCCTGACAAATCCTGTAAGTCTCTGCTATCTTTTCATCTGTAAAGTAATGTTTCAGCAGGTCGGAGACATAAATAAGGTCTCTGCTGTGGGCATAGCCATTGATGAGATTTCCGCCGCAGATTAATCGGCTGATTTTAACATGTCCGATTTGGCCCATAGGCATATTCTTTAAAGAAGAAATAACAGGAGCGGTTTTGGAGTCAGCCTTTTCCTGGGCTAAAAGAATTTTTTCTTCAAGACTTAAACCCGCGGCAACACCGGCAGAAACCAGGATTGTATTTTTCAGGAACTTTCGACGATTTAAATCTTTATTCATCTTTATCTCCACATCATATAACCATTTTCAGTTATTCAGGATTATAGCATGATTTTATGATTATGTCCACTAACAGCTTGTCGGCTTTTTAACTAAACAAAGGATAATACAATTCAAACACATTTAAGTAAACTGCTATGGGTGAAACCCGTAGTAGTTTACTTTTCGAATGCGGTTCATAGCCCTGCCGGTCAGCTAATTCGCTAACGAAGTGCTTATCCTGAAGCTGGAGTTCAGCGGCGGGTAGTTTGTTTCTTGAAACGGCCAGAAATTCTGTCGAGCCAGGTTCAACACATACTCCAGCACCAAGCCCCTCCCCCACTCCTGCCTTCCAGGAAAAAAGATAAGCTTTGCTTAGCCACAGAGGCCACAGAGAAAGACAATAACAAATCGTAAAAAGTGTTGTATATTATTATTATGCTATACGTTGAATTATCATGAATCACGAAGAATACCTGAAAAGACGTGCTGAGCTTTTAGCAACAAGAGAGGATTCATTCGAGGCATTCGATAAATCCATATTAACTATATCAACCGGTTGCCTTGCACTATCAGTAACATTCTTAGATAAGATAGGAAGACCCTTTAATAAAGTCACATTTTTTCTCATATTTGCTTCCTGGGCTGCTTTCCTTATGGTACTTGTGTTTAATCTGGCCAGCTATCTATTTGCCAAGTCGAATATGGATAAGAAGATTGATGAACTAAACAATAAGTATGACAAGGAACTGGAAACTAAAGAAGTAGATGATGCTCCAGAGACAGTTTATTGGCAAAATAAGGTAACAAGATTTTGCAACCAATCTGCTTTTATTGTGTTCTGTATTGGTATTTTCACAATTCTAATCTACATATCATTAATTCAGATCAACAACTATTCCATTATGAAAAATAATTATAAGGAGCCCAGAGTAATGAGCGAAAACAAGAAGACTCAAGCTAACAGGGGCAAAACTGAAATCCCCAAAGCGATAAACACAACGGTTGATATTACAAAGGGAAAAACTGAGACATCTCAAGCTGTTATCAAGCCTACAACAAAAGAAAAGAAGTAGTCGAACCAACCGTTTCTACCAATCAGTAGGGACGAAAGGACGTAATTCGTTGAAACGCAAGAGATTGTATCCTCCTTCGGTGGATCTCCGCTCCGGCTTCGCCTCCGCTACGCAAAGCGACTGAGTTAAACGAAACGCTGCAACTTACACCTTAAACAAAGGAAATATTGGTCTTGACAATGGGTAGGGTCTTACTCATCGATTGCTAATATAAAACTCTTGCTCATGGATGTAGATGGAGTCCTGACAAATGGCGATATTATCTATGGTTCAGGGCAGATGGAAATTAAGGTGTTCAACATACAGGATGGTATGGGTATTACGCTTGCAAAAGCCACTGGACCCGTTTTATAAGGAGTCCCCACTCTGTGAATGAACCGCAGCCGTTTTTGCTATGCCTCAATAATCTGCATGGACTGCATATTTACGGTAAGTCCCATATAGGTGGTTGGCAACGTTTTTGCGATTGCCCCAAAAATATTCAGGTTATTGATAACCACTAAGATTGCCTTAAGAAAAGCTGAACTGAAAAAATGCTGTCCAGTTAAGTAATTGTGATCGACTATTCCATCGCAACTGATTACAGTATTAAGAAGGATGTCCTCAAAACAAAAAAAAAGAGGGGAAAGAAATTTTATTGTTTGACTTTGAGCTCTTCATAGGTGGCAAGTGGACACTTTCCAACGCAGGGAACAAGGTAATCAACAATTTCACAAAACAGTTTGACAAGATATTGGCTATAGCCCATTTGAACAAGGGAACCTTCCATGATATACGCAAGACAGCCATCACCAATTGGTTCCGGCAAGGATTGAGTGAATATGATGTAATGACACTTGCCGGACATGCCAACTTTTCTACAACTCACAAATTCTATTTGGCCGTGGCAGATGATTTAATTAGCAGGGCAAGACTGGCAACCACACATCAGGTCAGCCAGGAACTGCTAGAAAAGTGTTGCCAGAATAGTCAGAGAGGAGTAGACCTGTGAGCAAAAAAGTGGTGCAGACGGCTTTTTTGAGGGCTCAACGAAAAGAGCCAGCAAGCGTAAATGCTTACTGGCCAATCACTTAACAAACGAGGCCGATGAGACTTGAACTCACAACCTTCGGATCGACAGTCCGACAATCGCGTTTGTAAGTCCTTGTAAACAAAGGGTTAATGGCGGCGTAAAAAAGAGTTATGAGATTGACCGTAGAACAACCGAAGACTGACAGAGCATCAGACGTGCAAGTTTGGTGCACATTTTGGTGCACAGGCGATAGTTTGTACAATCCATTTTTAAGATAGTAATGTCATGATTATCGAAGCTTCCATAATCATGCCAGGTCTCAACAGATTCTTTAAGAGACCTAATACAAAGTTTTTCGTCCAGCATCCAGCAATCAAGCTTTAGTTTAGCTTGCTTTCTGACGCCCATATTTCAATTCTAAGCTGCTTTTTGTTTCCACGGCCCAAATTACCCCTAATCCAGTTTCAATTCACCGTTATAGAAGCGCCTCAAAAGTCAGCCGAACTTCATTATACACGTTTATAGCAGAAAAATGAAGGTTTTGCAAGTTTTAAGCCACTGCAGTTTTGTCGCCAATTTCAACGTGACTTGTTTCCCAAAAAACCGAGTGTATAGTCAAATAATAGCGAATAGCATTTAATGACGCAAAATGCGAATTATATGCCCGGAGAAATAAATGCCTGTTTTTTAAGGATAAACCGCATTTTTAAGTGTCCGACGATCGCTTGACAACTACATGCAGGCCTGTTGCAGACGTGTTGCAAATTTTAGACTTGGATTAACCTTTTTATATCTCATCTTAATTTCATCATGTAACTCAAAAACATTGCATTTTATCAATTCTCATCAAGTGCCTACCATTGTTTCGACTCTCAAAAAGCTCTACAGTTCGATTCTCAGAGCCTTTTATGCTTTTATGGTCTAAACTACCCTTGATGATGCTTTGATTCACCGTTTCAGTAGCGCCTCAAAAGTCAGCCGAACTTCATTATATGCGTTTATAGCACAGCAATAAGGTTTTTGCAAGTTATAAGTGCGACGGTAAAAAATATGCCATTTTTATAAATTTACGATTTTATGATTGACTTTTAGGACACTTGTGCCGATAATTCCACCATGATAAAAAGAAGGATACAAGAAGATATCACTAAAAGCCTGAAGCAATTCCCAGCTATTGGACTGGTCGGTCCACGCCAAGCGGGCAAAACTACACTGGCTAAAATGATTACGGACAAACTTGATAAACCGGCCATATATCTGGATTTGGAAAATCCCCAAGACCTCCAAAAACTTGATGATGCCCAGTTATATCTGCAGCAATTTCAAAATCATCTGATCATCCTCGATGAGGCTCAGCGAAAACCGGAATTATTTCCTCTGCTTCGATCCATGATAGATCAAGACAGAAAGCCGGGAAGATTTATGATACTCGGTTCAGCATCTCCTTCACTAAAAAGACAGGCATCAGAGTCACTGGCTGGCAGAATTGCATACCATGAGTTATCTCCATTTACTCAGGATGAAATAGCCGATGGCAAAGATAATTTTAATAAGCTATGGCTGAGAGGCGGATATCCGGATAGCTATTTAGCGGATTCAGATGAATCGGCAACGGCATGGGCGCAGAACTTTATTCAAACTCATCTCGAAAGAGATCTGCCGGTTCTTGGAGTCAGAGTGCCAGCTACAACGCTGTTTCGTTTTTGGACTATGGTGGCTCATTGTAACAGTCAACTTTGGAATGCAAACAGACTCGCTGAAAGCCTGGGTGTTGATTCAAAAACAGCACGTAGGTATTTGGATATTCTTGAAGATACTTTTATGATAAGACAGCTTCAGCCATTCTTTGGTAATGTTAAAAAAAGGCTTGTCAAATCTCCCAAAGTATATATCCGGGACACCGGCCTCCTTCACACCATGCTAAAGATATACAGCTATGACGATCTTTCTGCAAACCCTATATTAGGAGCTTCATGGGAAGGTTTTTGTTTAGAGCAGATAATAGCCCTAAAACCATGCGGATACGATGCATATTTTTATCGAACTCAATCTGCCGCCGCTGCAGAGATTGATCTGGTTTTAACCAAGGGTTTAAAGGTTGAAATTGCTATCGAAATTAAATATTCACTAACTCCCAAACTTACCAGAAGCTCAACTAATGCCATTACTGAAGTAACTCCTTTAAAAACGTGGATTGTTTATCCTGGAGAAGAAAGCTACCCAATCAAAAAAGATATCTGGACACTGCCTATAAGCCAGCTTTCTAGAATATTTGAATAAATCCCAGGAGAATTACATTGAAAACCTTCGCCAAACTCATTTTTGAGTTTCTAATGCTCATATTCAGGAGCAAACAAGGCATAGCTCTGGAAAACCTTGCTCTCCGCCAGCAATTGGCTGTTCAGCAACGCAGTATCAAACGACCAAAAATCAAAAACACTGACCGTATTTTCTGGGTATGGCTGTCAAGTATCTGGAACAACTGGAAATCATCGCTGATCATTGTCAAACCCCCTACTGTTATTGGCTGGCACAAAAAAGGCTTCAAATTATACTGGAAATGGAAATCTCGAAGAGTTGGCAGACCAAATGTCGATTGGCAGCTCATTAAGCTTATAAGAAGAATGCAAAAAGAAAACCCAACCTGGACAGCCCAACGTATCCAAGGTGAACTCGTGAAGCTCGGGCTTGAGGTTGCTGACAACACCGTTGCCAAATATATGCTAAAACCTAAAGCTGATCCTGAAAAAAGACAGCGTTGGCTGACTTTTCTAAGAAACCATGCAAAGTATACTGTTGGCATTGATTTCCTTGTGGCACGAACGATCTTCTTCAAATCAATACATGTATTTGTAGCCATATCACACGATAGACGCAGAATACTGCATTTCGCGGTTTCTTCAAATCCTCACTCTCAATGGGCAATTCAACAGCTTCGCGAAACTTTTGCTTTTGATGAAACAACAAAATACGTCATTCGCGACAACGACAAAATCTTCAGCGAAGATTTCAAACGAACTATCAAACGATTTGGGCTTAAAGACAAGCCCACGGCCTTTCGCTCACCTTGGCAGAATCCTATTTGTGAACGTGTCATCGGCACGCTTCGTCGAGAATGTCTCGACTATATGATCATTCTCAATAAAAAACATTTATACAATGTTCTACATGAATACATCTTTGAGTATTACAATGTCAGCCGAACTCATATGTCACTTGAGAAGGATTCACCGATTCACCGCCCTGCTAAGATCACTGGCAAAATTATCAGCAAACCAATCCTTGGCGGACTTCACCACGTATACAATCGAGTCGCTTAAGCTGAAAATCTACAGCAAAATAATTGGGCTGATTACAAAGCAAGGTAGAAAAAGTCTAAACCGATTTCGAAAGACTTGCCAAAGTTAATGTTTCGACAAAGATTATAAATCGCTAAACTTCCAATATTCAGTTTTCAATGAGTTAGATTTAAAAAAATGATCGGTGGAATTTGAATTTTCAGCGTCAGATTAGTTTTTGCGTAAGACAGGAGTAGACCTGTGAGCAAAAAAGTGGTGCAGATTGGTGCAGACGGCTTTTTTGAGGGCTCAACGAAAAGAGCCAATAAGCGTAAGTGCTTACTGGCTCTTGACTTAGCTAGCGAGGCCGATGAGACTTGAACTCACAACCTTCGGATCGACAGTCCGATGCTCTATCCAATTGAGCTACGGCCCCTAATGAACTTGAAAATATAAATATAGCAATCTGTCAAGACAACTGTCAATGATTTTATTTGCAACTCGGTTAAATTACTTAAAAATGAAAAAACCCTATCTCTATAAACTTACGGCGCCAACAATAGTTTGCCAAATCTGCAGTTATTTAGTTGAAGAGTCTGACCGACGAATAACGGGCTTTGATTTGCTCTTTCCTTTTCCTCTGGGTTTTAAAGTCTTCATTGCTTTTTTAACATTGGCAACTTTCAAGACGCCGGTTGTTTTCCCCCCCTTAGCTCCTGCGGTGCAATAAGCATACGAAATGTTTATATGCTCTTTAGCAAGCTCCTGGCAGACAGAAGCCAGAGCACCGGGCTTGTTAGAAAGCGTAACACAAAGGACTTCCGATTCATTAAAGGCCATATTTAATTGTTTTATAGTTTCTCGTGCCTTCTTGGGGTTTTCGAAAATGACCCTCATAACACCATGTTCTACGGAATCCATCATTGTAATGGCTATGATATTGATTTTTACCCTTGCGAATTCACTGAGGACCTGTGCCAGGATGCCGGGTTTGTTAATCATAAACACAGAAAATTGGGTAGTGGTATACATTTTTTCACCCCGCTATTTAAGTAAAATTAATTGCTGCTCTTTCCAATAATTGCGCTTCCTCTGTCCGGGAAAAATTCGAAGACCTTTTTCAGATTAGTGATTTTGAATACTCTGTACAATTGCGGATTTATCGCACTGATAACAAGCTCGCCATTGCCCGCTTCCATCCTGACTCGGATATCCAGCAGAAGTCCTAAAAGCTGAGAGGAAAAAAACTTTACTCCTTCGAAGTCAAAAACCATCCTTTTCGGCTTATTCTTTTCAATATACGCCTTGACGCTTTTGCCTACAGCTTCTATTTGTTCCGCATTACTAATCGAAGCAGCTTTAAAAGATACAACTGCTGTGCCTTGCTGTTCCGTTATATCAACAATATTTGTTTCTTCCATACTAAGACATCTTTTATTTACATATTAATGCTTTTATTTCTCTAAGTATATATCATAACATTTTCGCCGTAACTTTCCAACGTGTTTCAGCCAATTTGAGCATATTTTTATTCAGAATCAACCGGTTCCCAACTCCATATATCGGCTACTATACACTGCTGGAGCAGTTATTCATTCTTCTTTTCTTTTTTTAATCTTCGCTTTTCCTTTAGATTAAGCCGGGCCTTCTTCTGTTGTTCTCTTCTGCCTTTATCTTTTTTACCCTTATCACCCATATTTATTTCTCCTTCCTTTGCAGAATGACCAAACTCATCGACCACTATAAATAATGTGGCGACAATCACCAGGGTTTCACATGTTTTCTCTAACAATGATTACATCCGCCCGAGACGGACATAAAACGCCAAATAATATTCCTCGTTCGTATCTCTGGAAGCATATCTCGCTAAAAAATCAAAAATCAAAAATCGAAATTCGCAAATCTCAAATAACAATAATAAATAGCAAATAATCAACAATAAATTTGTTCAGTTCCCGCCGCTTGAGCTAAAATTATAAATATTTTAGATAATTATGCAATGATAAATCCATCTTACTCATCCACCGTAGGCAGAATCTCCTGCGTTTGGACTGAAAGCATAATATAGCACTTCAAAGTGCCGAGTCAATTGAATATTAATCGCACTTCCAGCAGGCGACAAAATGCTCACCATCTTTTTTCTCTGACATGGGCATTTGTTCACTGCATTTCGTATCCGCTAAAGGACATCTGGGATGAAAAGGACATCCGCTCGGCGGATTTAAAGCGCTCGGCACCTCTCCCTTTCCTATCTTTCTTCGACCCTCCCTGGATACATTCGTATCCGGTATCGCTGACATCAGCACTTTAGTATATGGATGCATCGGATTCTGATATAATTCTTTTGCCTCCGCCTGCTCGACGATTTTCCCCAAATACATAACAGCAACGACATCGCAGAAGAAGGCCACGACGGCTAAGTCATGCGCAATAAATAAATATGTTAATCCAAGCTCCTGCTGCAGGTCCTTTAATAGATTTAAAATCTGCGACTGGATGGATACATCCAGAGCGCTGACCGGCTCATCACAGATAACCAGTTTCGGCTCAAGTGCCAGAGCCCTTGCAATTCCAATGCGCTGTCTTTGCCCGCCGGAGAATTCGTGAGGATACCAGTTAACGCTATCCGACGGCAGCCCCACCTTCTCAAGCAGCCCTTTCACCCGATTTGCAAGTTCGGTGCCGGTTATATTCTTGTGCACCTTTAGGGACTCACCGACAATGTTTGCAACAGTCATTCTTGGATTCAGCGAGCCGAAAGGGTCCTGGAAAATAATGGATATATCACGCCGGAGTTGTAGTAATTGTTTAGCTGTTGCGTTCAGCATGTCCACACCCTCAAAAAAAACCTGGCCTTCAGTCGCCGGAACCAATCGGGTAATAGTTCTGCCGGTTGTTGTTTTGCCGCAGCCGCTTTCACCAACAAGCCCGAGACTCTGGCCGCTCCTTATCCTGAAAGTTACACCATCTACCGCCTTGATGTATCCTACCGTCTTACGGAAAAGGCCTCTTTTCACCGCAAAGTATGTCTTCAGGTTATCAACTTCCAGCAGGTATCCGTTTTTATTTTCCGAATTTTGTTCCATATTCCAATCGTTCTTTTTCAGTTTGATATCCTTGAACACGCCAGCATGCAGCGAAACGTCCGGGTTTTACCTCCCTTAAATCCGGTTCAACGCTCCGGCATCGATTATCCTTATTACCCAGGGGACATCTTGGGTGGAATTTACATCCTTCAGGAAAATGCAGCGGCTCCGGGACACTGCCCGGGATTGTATCAAGCCGCTTCTTGTTTACGCCTAATCTCGGCAGCGATTTTAAGAGTCCCTGAGTGTATGGATGCAATGCTTCATCGAACAGCGCCCTGCAGCCGGCAATTTCTACAATCCTGGAGGCATACATCACAGCAACTTTATGCGCACGCTCTGCGACGATACCGAGGTCATGCGTTATCAGTAAAATGCTCATATCGTTTTGCTCTTGTAGTTCGTCGAGCAGGTCAAGTATTTGCATCTGGATAGTAACATCCAGTGCAGTAGTTGGTTCGTCGGCGATGAGCAGTTCAGGCCTGCAGCTTATGGCCATTGCAATCATAACTCTTTGCCGCATACCGCCCGAGAGCTGATGCGGATATTCATAAACTCTGCGTTCAGGATCGCTGATGCCAACCTGTTTGAGAACACCAACCGAATCCGCCCACGCTTGTTCGTCAGTTTTATGCTGATGAAGCATAATGGCTTCTGCTATCTGGTCGCCGATGCTATAAACAGGATTCAAGCTCGTCATCGGCTCCTGGAAAATCATAGCTATTTTGTTACCGCGGATTGTTCTCATACGCTTTGGGCTTAGTTCGAGCAGGTTTTTATCCTTAAAGTAGATACTGCCGGACACTATTTCACCCGGTGGGAACGGAATAAGTTTCATAATCGAAAGAGCGGTAACGCTTTTCCCGCAGCCGCTTTCACCAACCAGGGCAAAAGTTTTTCCTTTAGAGATTGAGAAGCTGACATCTTGAACGGCTTTTGCGATTCCATCCTCGCTGTAGAAACTGACGCCGAGATTTTTTATTGAGACCAGCACATCATTTTCGCTCATACCGCCCTCCTCAATCTGGGGTCGAGTGCATCACGCAGCCCCTCGCCTACGAGGTTGTATGCCAGGACAATCAGGAATATCGCCAATCCCGGGAATACAGTCAGCCACCAGAGAAATCTGCCTGTAGTGCTGACTCCCAAACTAAGCATCTGTCCCCAGCTGGGGGTTGGAGGAGCGACGCCAAAGCCAAGGAAGCTAAGTGCTGCTTCAATGAATATGGCGCCTGCAATGCCGAAAGTAGCATTAACCAGAACCGGCGCAATAGCGTTTGGGAGCATATGCCGGAAAAGAATGCTTCTTAGAGGCAAGCCAAGTGACAGAGCCGCCTGGACAAAATCCTGGTTGCGAAGTTTCAGGAATTCTGCCCTTATAAAGCGGGCATTCTGCGTCCAGCTCGTTATGCCGATGATTATCATAATGTTGAACAGACTTCGGGGGAAGAATGCTACGATAGTGATGATAAGAAAGAAGCTGGGGATAGCCATCATAATCTCAACGAACCTCATCCCGATAAAATCCACCTTCCCCCCGAAATAGCCGAGTACCGAGCCGATGAAAACACCGATAATGCTGGAAATCCCCACTGCTACAAAGCCGACGGACAGTGATATTCTACTTCCGTGAATTAATCGGCATAAGACATCGGCGCCGACGTCGTCGGTTCCGAGCCAGTGCCTTCGACTGGGTGGCTCTTCGCGGACTTCCAAATCTGTTCGGGCGTATCCATACGGAATTGGAGCAAACACTGCATCTGTTGCCCCGCCGGAAGCGAGCATACTTTTGTAGTCGGTAGCATCGAGTCTTCGCGGGAAAAATATGAAGAGCAATATTATCCCCGCTGCAACGATTGTGGCGATGACTACAATCTGTCTGAACAAAACTGCGCCGCGGATTGACGGGTCAATGCGTTTTCGATTACGGTAAATAAGCAATAGCTGGATAAGGCCTGCTGCCGCTGCAAGAAATACACTATAGTTGCTTACAGTCAGAGATTTAAAAATCGGGAATCTCAACTGGCCATCGATACGAATTACAAACGGCTTGTCGTTCGCTAAAAAAGGAGCAAACACTGCAAGACAAAACAAAAATATTATAAAAATCAAAAATATAATATTAACTCTGCTTTTCTTGAATTCTCTCCAGACCAGTTCCCCATAAGACAGACCCAACTGTTGATTTTTCTTTTTGAGATTTACCATATCAAAGAGCGCCTTCAAAACTAATTCGCGGGTCAACTATTGCGTAAGCAATATCAGCAAGTAACAGTCCAAGCAGGTTCAAAAAACCGGCGATTGTTGCAACCGCCATAACAACGTTATAATCTCGGGTAGTAACCGCTTCAAAAGCCAGAAGTCCCATCCCGGGGACAGTGAATATCCTCTCGATTATGACGGAACCGGCAAACATAGCCGGCAGAAGCGTTGCCATAATTGTTATAACCGGTATGATGCTGTTTCGAAATGCGTGCCTGAATACTACGACGCGTTCGGAAAGCCCTTTTGCTCTTGCGGTTCTTATATAATCCATCTTGAGATTATCGAGCATACCCGCTCTTATCTGTTTGGTAAGGTAAGCGAAGCCGGTATAAGTAAGGCATAAGACAGGCAGGACCAAGTGCCATAAACGGTCAAACAGCCAGGGGAAAAAGGCAAGCTGGTCCGCATAATTACTGCTGAGTCCGGCGGGTGGAAACCAGTTAATAAATCTGGGACCCGTGAAATAACCTATGAACATCTGCCCTACTAACATTACTGGAAGAGACCACAGCATAAACACTATCACTGTCGTCGCCCTGTCAAAGAATTGTTGATGTTTTACAGCCGATAGAACTCCCAACGGCAGCGAGATAGCATAAATAATCACAAAAGCTATGAAATTCAATGTCAGAGTTATCGGAACCCTTTCCTTAATCAAGTCAAAGACAGGTCGATGATGTTTTATAGAATTACCAAAATCCAGCCGTGCAATATTCTTTAACCAGATAAGATACTGCACCGGGATGGGTTTATCCAGCCCATGCAGTTTCCTTCTCTGCTCAAGAGTAGCCGATTGTCGCTCCGCATCCATCTGTCCGCCTGGGCCCATAGCAATTGTAAACGGGTCGCCGGGTGCTATTCGGCTGATGGCAAAAACCATTATCGTGATACCAAGCAGGGTTGGTATTAACAGCAATAACCGTCTTATCAGATAAGTTGTCATTTACAGTCCCGCTATTTGAAATTCCGAGCGAGCAAGTTACGCTCTGAGCACCTATTTATACCTCTGTTTCTCTCTCGGCACATACCATTCACGCTGGTCAAGGCCAAGCTTATGAACAATAACATTTTTGAAACGTTTATCCAAAAATCGCTGTTCAGGTCTTGTATAAATAAACGTGTAGGGTTGCTCTCTATGAATAATCCTGTGAAATTTATGATATAACTTATTCCGTTTGTCTCTGTCTAAAGTCCCCCTGGCCTCTTCAATAAGCGCATCTGCTTCCCGAATTCTGAAACCCACATAATTCGAACCACGGTTACCAATCTGAGAAGAGTGCCAAATCTGATATGGGTCACTTTCTATGGCGCCGCCCCAGGCAAGACTAACAGCATCGAATTCCCTGTCCTGAAGACGCTGGATGAAAATAGACCACTCATAGGGTTCAGGCAACACTTCTATACCAACTTTTGCAGCTTCGTCCTTGAGTAACTTCGCAATCTGTTCATGCAGAGGAATAGTTGAGCCAATCATATATCTAAATCTAAAGGGTACACCGTCCTTGTCCCTGATTCCATCGCCATCGTGGTCAACCCACCCGGATTCATCCAGCAGTTCCCTCGCCTTCGACAGGTCATAAGACCACGGTTTGATATTCGGGTCAGACTGCTTGGAATAAATATAGAAGGGACCGGTCGGAACTGTCGCTTCCGGGACTTTTAAGAGTTTTCTGCATATCAAGTCACGGTTTATAAGATGAGTCATTGCTAAACGGACACGCCTGTCCTTAAAAAACGGCTTCGCCTGATTCCAGCCAATCCAGAAATATCCCACACCCGGATGCCAGTATGATAAACATCGAGTATTCTTTGTAAACTCCGGGTTATTGGACAATTCAGCATACTGACCAGGCAGCGGTCTCATAAAATCTATTTTCCCCGCTCTAAGCGACTGAACCGCCGCTGTATGGTTCATTATAAAACGGTACACGATTTTCTTAATGTTCGGCTTCCGCCCCCAATAATTCTCATTTCTCCTCAATACCACCTGTCTGCCAACATCCCACTTCTCGAAAACATAAGGACCGCTTCCAACCGGATTGGATATCCGGTTGTTAAACTTCTCCGGCTTATCAAACTTGTAAATATGCTCAGGATAAACATACATACCGCCGGCAAATTCAAGCGACTTAAAATAAACCCTTTTCATTATAAATTTGACTTCGAGCTTACTTAATTTCACTACCTCCTTGACATCTTTATAGTAATTCGCAAGACTGGCCGAATCCACCCCGGGGTTTACAATGGTTTTGTAAGTGAATATAACATCATCTGCGGTTATTGGCTCTCCATCGGAAAAATGAACATCGTCTCTGATTTTAAAATATATCTCAAGACCATCATCTGAAACTTTATAAGATTCTGCTAATAACGGTCTCAGTTCCAGAGTATCCGGGTTATATTCCAAAAGACTCTCAAATATATTGCCGGAGACAATATATCTGCAATACATTCCCGAAGAGCTGTGAATTTCATTCAACGTAGCTGGTTCCGCATCCAGTCGCCAAACCAGCCAGTCGCCCTCGTCGCCGGGATACTTCTCGGCGGCCATATCGCTTGCATCCTGCAGATTTTTTTGACGCTGCTGTTGTATCGTTCTTGACAACCCCTGACTTTGGAGTGTATCGATAAGCTCGTTCAGCCGCCCAAAGAGTCGGTCCGATTGAATCATTGCCAGCACCTGAAACAGTATTATCACAGCTAAGAATAGAAAAAGGAAAAACTTAAATAACCCTGAGCGACCGTTCATAGTCAATCTCCCAAAAACCTGTATGAGGCATTCATAACCAATATAGTCAAAAGCGTAGAATTAGTCATATCTTTGTTTTTCTTTCGGCACATACCACTGCCAGTATTTAGGACCTAACTTGTAGATTTTAATATTTTCAAATCGCTTATCAACCAGCCGAAATGTCGGCCTGGCAAATAAAAATGTATATGGCTGCTCACGATGCAAAATCCGATGTAACTTATGATATAGTCTGTTACGCTTCTGCTCATCCAGAGTTCTGCGCCCTTCTTCTATTAGCGAATCAGCAACGGGATTGTTGAAACCGACATAATTAGAGCCCCGATTGCCTATCTGGGAGGAATGCCATAACTGATACGGGTCCTCGAGTATATCGCCTCCCCAGCCCATAACCATCGATTCAAACTCCCTGTTGGTAATCCTGCTTATAAGCACAGACCATTCCAAAGGTGACGGGATAATTTCGATTCCAATTCTGGAGGCCTGGTTTTTCAGATATTTTGCCAGGCGGTTATAAAAAACGTTGTCAGAAGAATAGCTGAATTTGAACCGGAAGGGTTTGCCGTTTTTATCCCGCACTCCGTCACCATCACTGTCAATCCAGCCGGCTTCGTTCAAAAGTTCTTTGGCTTTCTCCAGGTCATAAGAGAACGGCTTAACATTGGGATCGTTTTGCCTGCCCATAATAAAAAAAGGTCCGGTTATCTTTCTGGCATGACCTTTCAAGAGCTTGGATATTATCTGGTCGCGGTTAATCATATGAGTCATTGCAAGCCGAACTCGTCTGTCACTAAACCAGGCCGTATTTTGATTCCAGCCGATATAATAAAAAGGCGCACCGGGATTCCAATATGAGAAGCAATAAAAATCATCTCTGAATTCTCTGTCTTTGAGCAAATCAGCATACTGGTCCGGCTGCGGGATTATGACATCAACCTTATGCGACCGCAGCGACTGCACACAGGCAATAGGATTTGTAATAAACCTATAAACAATTTTCTTCAGCTTCGGTTTTTCCCCCCAGTAATTTTCATTACGTTTAAGGATAATCTGCTGACCAACATCCCACCGTTCAAATACAAAAGGCCCGCTGCCGACCGGATTAGAGACGCGGGAATTAAACTCCCTTGCATCTTCGTATTCATATTCGTGCTTCGGCAGTATTCCAAGGTCCCAGAAGCAGAGATTCTCCAGGGCTTTGAAATATGGTCTCTTCATTATGAACTTTACAGTTCGTTTATCAATCTTTACAGCTCTTTCGACGTCGATAAACAAATTAGCTATATTAGCTGCATCCACATTCGGGTCCGTTGCAGTATGGTAGGTAAAGATTACGTCATCTGCGGTAACCGGCTCTCCATCCGAAAAATAAGCATCCTCTCTTAGCTCGAAAGTGTACTGGAGACCGTCATCGCTTCTGCTTACCCTCTCAGCAAGCCAGGGCTTCATACTCAAATCATTAAAGTCATAGACCAGAAGCGGCTCAAAAATATAAGGCACCGTTATCCAGCGGGAATAAATATCATTCTCAGCGGAAAATTGATTCAAAGTTTTCGGCTCAACCTTAAACGCCCACACCAGCCAATCGCCTTCGTTGCTGTCCCTCGGTTTTACTATTTGAGCTGTACCACCCTTATCCTGCGTGACGCCGACGCCCTGATATATATCTTCAATCCGATTAAGGCACTGAAACAGCCGGTCAGATTGAAGCATCTTGACTATCTGGAGCAGAAATATTACCGAGAGAAATGAAAAAAGGATAATTTCTAAAAGCCCCCTGCCTTTGCTCATACCTCCAAACCTCCTATGTTTGGAAAACTTTCAGGTCAAATTTGGCCAATATCCATATAATCTCAATTATGTGAAGATTTTACAGCAATGAGAGCTTTTAGGAAAGCAAAACTAAAACAGAAGGTCATCATTTTTATAAATTATCTCGCCAGCGGCTCGGGCAATGAAGGCGGAACACTTCTTTTGCTGCCGTCACTGTTCTGACCATAATCAAATTTGTATTTTTTGGGTATTTCGCCCTGACGCGTTCTATCACCAAGCAATCTGTTGTGCTCCTGCAAAAGGTTTAAGTAACTGTCATTTTCAATAGCTATTGCAATTACCACCTGGGGCTTTGAGAACATCTTGCTGATGCACTCTCGTTCAGTTTCAATCAGGACGGAAGCTAAATGCCTCCTCTGGGCATCATTGAGCCATTCCCGTCCCTTTATATATCTTTGAACAGTAAATGAGAACAACTGAGCAAAGTGGCGGGCGACAGCAGGTTTGTCGTTGTTGCCGGCTAAAAAAAGTTTTTTGTAAAGTGCTTTTAAAATATCAGCATCCAGAATTTCATAATCCACACGCCAATTTGCGTATCTGCTGATTCGAATGTCAGCTATCTTCAACAAAAGCTCCCCGCCCGCATTGATATTAATTCCCTCCGCAAATTTAACCATTAAAGACAGTGTCTCAGGACCCGCATCGACAGCAATTTCGTCAAGCTTTCGTGCAATCCTTTTTGCCTGAATCAAGTTGTCCCCGTCAGAAGAATTGAACGCTTCAATAATAGCAGGATTAGTTACGCACCGAACAGCCCAATAACAAATAACATTATTACTGCCTTGAAGTTTTTGTTCTGCTAACTCAGTCAGGTGAATGTCATCGAGGTCATTTATTAAAATCAGAAGATTCAGAACGACTTCATACCTGCGTTGTTTCGACTTTATAGCTTCAGCATCTTTTAAAGCTTTAGATAAGTATTTATAAGCCGATTTCGAAAACTGGGATGTGTACTGAGCTTGGGCGGTTGACCTGTTTGAACTGCTGTAGTTTAAAATAACAGAGCGAATACTCGATACAGAAGAAAAATCAGCGGTATTTAAAAGCTCATTTATTGCATCACCAACAAATTTGTCAATTGTAGCGAAGTCTTCTTCATCAAGTAATTGCTTATTGCAGCAAATTTCGATTTTTGAGGTATCGCTTACAGCCATAGTTAATGGATTTATTGTCAATATTAAAAGGGCTGCTAAAACGATTAAAAACCTGGTTTTTGCCGTCATTCTCATACCTTCGTAAATAAAAACTCTACTTTTTTATAATCCTACATATTAAGATACTCATAAAACCGATATTTGTCAAGTTATTTCGTCATTGAGGTATATTCGGGAACTTAGAAATCTGTCGATAAATATAATGAATTATAAAGATAAAAACGGTATGAATAAATACGTTTACACCAAAATCCGGGGCACAGAAAATTTCCCTGTAAAAATATCACAGGATTTATTAATATATATTATACCTTTAGTAGAATAACACATATAACAATTTAAAGCTTAAAAACAATGATCGATATTAATCAGGAGAAGCAAACAATGAAAAAAGCCCTTGTGCTGGTTTTTTTTATTTCAGTGATATTGTTTATAACAAGCTGTGCCCACCGGGAAACTAAGCAAATAGAAACCAAACCTGAAAAGACAGCCCCCTCAAAAACACCGTCGGTTAAAGAAGAACCTAATGAACTCGAACAGTCCGAAATTACTCCGGAGCCGGTAAAACAGAAAGCCGAAAAAACCGAAGCCGTAAAGCCGGAACCTGAAAAGACAGCCCCCTCGAAAACACCGTCGGTTAAAGAAGAACCTAATGAACTCGAACAGTCCGAAATTACGCCGGAGCCGGGAAAACAGAAAACCGAAAAAACCGAAGCCGTAAAGCCGGAACCTGAAAAGACAGCCCCCTCGAAAACACCGTCGGTTAAAGAAGAACCTAATAAACCCGAACAGTCCGAAATTACGCCGGAGCCGGTAAAACAGAAAACCGAAAAACCCGAAGTGAAAAAAGAAGTTAAATTCCACAACAAATGTTCTCATATTCTCAGCCACTATGTTGATGACGAAGGAATGGTTAACTATTCGGAGCTGAGGCGAAAACGTATAGAGCTCAGACAGCTGGTAAACGAATTTAAAAATCTTGACCCGAAAGACTATGAATCCTGGCCAAAAAATGAAAAAAAAGCATTCTGGATTAATGCTTATAACATTCAGATGCTGAATATAATTATAGACCACTATCCTATCAAATCATCAACGCTGGTGCGTCTTTGGATACCACCTGATAGTATAAGGCACATTGGTCTTGACGTAATCTGGAATAAATCAAAATTCTTAATAATGCATGAACAGTTTACGCTTTCTATGATTGAAAAGAATATCTTCCAGAAACAATTTGACGAACCTCGTCTCTATTTTGGTTTATGCGCTGCTTCATTGTCGAGTCCTCCCCTCCGAAATAAACCTTATACCGGGGAAAAACTCGATAAACAACTTGACGACCAAATACAAAGACATCTTCGAAACCCTTACGGATTCAAAATAGACTATGATAACAAGAAAGTTTACCTATCGACTCTTTTCCACGAAAATTACGGCCACGGCAAAAGCTTTATGAAAAAATACAGCACCGACAAAAACTTTAAAGACAAAAAACCGGTTATCAGAGCCGTATTAAACTTCATTTCACAACATATATCTTCCAGTGAAGCTTCGTTCCTGGCAACTGGAAACTATTCGGTTGAGTTTATGAAATACAACTGGAAATTAAACGAACAATAAAACAAATATAAAAGCTGGACAAATATGCTTTGTTTAAAATTTGACTATTAAAATATAATCATTATGATAGAGGGTTTGTAAAATCGGGTGCGAAAAACATTCAGTATTAAAGCACAGGAAGGAAAAAACAGAAATGGTGGGAAAAACTAAAAAGCTCAATGCAAATACTAAAGAGAAATACCTTTTTACGAGTGAATCTGTCACGATGGGACATCCCGACAAAATGGCAGACCAGATTTCCGATGCAATCCTGGACGCTATGCTCGAACAAGACCCCGCCAGCCGCGTGGCTTGTGAGACAATGGTTAAAACAGGTGCTGTTATAGTAGCCGGCGAAATTACCTCGAAAGCTGTCGTAGATGTTCCGGATGTCGTCCGAAATACAATCAGAAAAATCGGATACACAGACCCCGCAATAGGATTCGATGCAGACAACTGTGCGGTAATTGTCTCGCTCGGAAAACAAAGTCCCGATATTTCTCAAGGAGTTACCAAGGGCAAAGGATTGCATAAAGCACAGGGTGCAGGTGACCAGGGCTTGATGTTTGGCTTTGCCTGCAGGGAAACGCGTCAGCTTATGCCGATGCCGATACAGCTTGCTCACGCTATTACAACCAAGCTTGAGAAGGCAAGACGGTCAAATAAGATGAAGTGGTTAAGACCGGACGGTAAAAGTCAGGTAACGGTCGAATACGAAGACAATAAACCAAAACGCATCCACACCGTGGTAGTTTCTACCCAGCACACCCCGGATATAAGCTATAGCCAACTGAAAAAGCAAATCATTGAAAAAGTCGTGCTGCCCGTTCTACCCAAACGTCTTGTCGACAAAAAAACCATATTCCATATAAACCCAACCGGTAAATTCGTAATAGGAGGTCCCAAAGGAGATTGCGGCCTTACCGGAAGAAAGATTATTGTTGACACTTACGGCGGACGAGGCAGTCACGGCGGAGGCTCGTTCAGCGGCAAAGACCCGTCAAAAGTCGATAGAACCGCCAGCTATATGGCAAGATACATCGCCAAAAACATTGTTGCTGCCGGCCTGGCTGATACCTGTGAAGTTCAGCTATCCTACGCCATCGGAGTTGCAGAGCCGATATCGGTGCTTATCGATACTGAACATACCGCAAAAATCAGCGAAGCGAAAATCAGCAAAATCGTAAGGAAGCTTTTCCCATTGACGCCGGCAGAGATGATTAAGCATTTGAAACTTGCCCGGCCGATTTACGCCCTGACCGCTCACGGAGGCCATTTCGGAAGGAATCTCAAGGAATTCACCTGGGAGAAAACCGATATGGTCGGCAAAATCCGGAAGGCCGCCGGCCAATAAAACAAGGGCAAATTCAGCGACCGTAGGCACAAGTGTTGAAATTGGCTTTGCTTGGGTTTGTTTTGGGTTTGTTTTTGAAGCGGTTATGTACATAAATTTTCGTAATCCCTTCTTTAATAAAAGGTTATATTCATTTCTGAATTCGGCTTTGTTTTTGGCTGTGTAAAATCGCTGTTTTTTTTCGTAAGCCGTTGTGTAAGAAGAGTTTAAGCTCATTTTGGGGTTTTGTAAATTGGGTTCGATTGGGTTTGAATTGGGTTTGTTTTTGAAGCGTCTGCGAAGTGGAATATTGATATAACCTTTTATTACAATAGAGGTTATGTTTGTTGCAGCTTGTCGGAAATTGGCTTTGTTTTGCATAAAAAGGTGGATTTGTAGAGCTCTCTCTACAAGTGTAAAGCGGCTGGCGGGAACCAGCAGTGAGTAGAGAAGGTAAACAGAAGGGCAGGTGAAAGCGGATAACGCAATGAGGATGGTTAGGATTTGTGCTTCTGTGGTCATTTTTAGTACCTCGTGGTTCGTTAATCGTTTTTTGGGCGGGGGGAAAACACGCCTTCTATATAGGGTGGACTTGCGCGAATGGGACGAAAAAGATGGATTTTTAGAGATGTTGAAATTCGCAAGTGGTTATGTGATAAGGAGATAAAAATTTTGAAAAAATGGATTTTTGTTCTTAATCCCTTGCGCATTTGGTCGAATTCAAGTAAAAAATTAGACGCAGATAGACGCGGATTAACGCGGATTTACACTGCTAAAATGGGGTTTTTTGTTTGCCACAGAGGACACAAAGAGCACAGAGAGCACAGAGAGAGGTGGTTTGGGAACCACCGAAGGGCGGAGTTGTGTATTCGGCAAGCCCTGTTTTTCAAAGCGAGCTTTTGCACCAGGCATTGCCCTCATCCACAGGTTACTTTATGTAACCTTCCCAAAACCAGTTGACGAAATTCGTTAACTAACTATAGAGGACGGTAAAAAGTCAGAATTGACCAAAAAGCACGAAAAAGTGGTTGAAATTTGCCAAAAGTGACTAAAAAGTGCGCTTTTTTGCAGTTTTTAATCGCGGAATTTTTGTTTTTTGGGGTTTTTTGGTTTGCAGATATATAAAAGAAAAGTATAATTGTAAATTACACCTACGGAAGTGGGAACAATCATGTGTTCGTGAAGCGTGAAGCGTATATCGTATGTCGAGGATTGAGATTGTCGCGTCCTTTCAGGCATCGCAATGGCGATTTTAATAATTTCGTTCGAGCCAATGTTCGGCAAACTCAGCTAAATCATACAAGTCCACAAATCCACTCTTATCAAGGTCGGCCCCGGAGCATCATTTTAATGATTGCTTATTTACTTATTGTTTTTGATTCTTAACTTTTCATCTTCTTTTTCTATTACAAACTCCGTCTTGCATTTTGGGCAAACTCCAACGTCTCCTATCATTTCTTTTGTTGCTCCTTTCAGGGAATGACCACATTGAGGACAGTTAATTCTAACTTTCCTGCGGATTGGTCCCCACCACCCCCACCACATAATGTTTGACTTTGGGTCTTATCCAACCTTTCCAAGTTTAGCAGGCCAAAATATCCTTGGCCTATAGTAGCAATTCCCATTATGACTCCAAGAACAAATGCAATCTCTCCAAGAATTTTCCCTATTTGCGTCACAGGTTGCAGGCCGGTCTCAGGCAAGGAGCCAAAAAAGTGAAACAAGTAATGCATTAAATAAAATAGTAAAATGCCACAAAATGAAATCGCTGCAAGAGTTTTCTTTTTGAGTAAAACAGAAATCACGTTCAAAACAAAAAACGCTGCACCACCAGTGTAGAAGACACTTTTACGGTTTGTAGCATACAACAAAGTAAAAACTAACCCCAGCGTAACCAGAATGCCAAAAATTACTCCTACAGTTAATTGCAAACGTATTGCAGTTCTTGGCTTCATAATTTTAGTCCTTTTTTAGTTGGGTTTCAGAATATCAATGCTTAACCTCACCATTTTAACGATTTACGATTTGTTTATTGTTTTTCGTCGTCTTTTGGTTGCTTATCTTTCAATTTATACAAGGCATACCGTAGCATGAGACTCTTGTAGATTCTTGTTATTACAACCGCTAATGCAACACCTAGCCCTAAATATATAAAAAATAAAATATAACCTAAAAGTTCTGGTACATTTCTTAATATCCTGGGTAAGGGTACAATTTCAATTGTAATTGCTACATAAATACCAAGCGTCATAAAAGCCAAGATACCGGCAGTTGAGGTGTTGGTTAAGGTTTCATGTCCATTTATGTATATAGGTTTATTACAATGTGGGCATTCTTTGGTAAAATGTATCTTTGCAATTTCTCTGTCGCCCAGTGTATAATTGCATTGGGGACATTTGTATTTTGTCCACGCAAACAAAGCCATAATTAACTCCACGTTTTTTTACTCTAATCAAAGAAGTACTATTGTTTATATGGTTTCCGCATAACATCAAGCTCACTGGCGGTAATGAAGCGCAGCGAAATAGCGGTCAGGTGAAGTGCCTTGTTAGGTTGGCTACACAATCCCAAATGTATCACCTTTTGAGAAATCTCCTTCTATAATTGAATTTTTTTTCAACCTGTAATCCTTGAAGAAAAACCCACCAAATCCAGAGAGTGAATGTCGTGCAAAAATCCTAAATCGAATGAATTGAGTTCTATCATCGCTCCACTTTTTATCAAGATCGTTGTCTGTCAAGAATCTATAGGCATAATTCGCTTCTGCATCTTTTTTATCATATTTGCCTATGTATATTGGATCCGGGCGAGTTAGTTCTATAGCATCTGATTTAAATACTTCTCCTGTAGCCGTTTGATAGTTTTTAAAGATATGAAGTTGTGCTCTGACATCTGTAACAGGGGCATGGGTCCTGTTAATTATTTTTATCCGATAGACCTTTTTGCCTGTTTTCGTACTCGCCTCACGCGCAATCTTAGGAGAAATATCTATCTTTGGCCTGAAACGCGAAAGAATTACAAAAAAGATTCCGCTTGTAATGAGTCCTACAAGAACGGCCAAAAAAATCTTATCCAGGATAAACATCAGCCAATCTGGCAAATTTACAAATAAAGCTCCAATGATTACGTAGCCCAAGAGTAACAAAATTCCGCCTACTACATACGCACAGATTATCAAAGCCTTGATTACCATTTCTCTGGCCTTATCGTTTTGACAATATCCTCTTTCAAAAAGTGTTCACCGCACCATTTTAACAATTGCTGGCTGTGCTATCTTTTACCCCTTCGACTTCTTTGGGTTTGGATTTTTTACAAGAGTAAGTTATAGGATAATTGTAATCAGTTAATCGGCACTTCATTTCTTTGGAGTCTTGTATAACATCTGAAAACTTGCAGTTCCCACAATTTACCCAAGTTCGTGCAAAAAGGCAGGCAATTCCATAAACTACCCAAGATATTATTGAAAAAGAAACAGCAGCAAAAACCTTGCCTCCAAATTCGCTGAAGAAGAAAATTTCAGGTTTTCTAAACCAGACGACCCTAAAAAACCAATATGCTACTGGCATCATCCAAGCGATTACAGTTACCCGCACAGGCCATTTTGTGGATAACTTTCGCATAATATCTACTCCTTCCAGAAATAGTACATTTCACCGCACCATTTTAACGATTGCCTGCCATAAGTCAACTTTGCGATTTAACATCCAAGTATTTCAAGTTCCTTATATGAACTATTAACCACGGGTTAATGTCTTGAACAATTTGAATTAGCCGATAATCATCCTTACATTTTTTCCTGAATTGCTGGTTTGATAACCCAGATATACACTCCGGCTTGACGAGGTATAGTTCAACCTGAATCTGAATGTCATTAGGAAAAAGACGCGTATCTACCCACACAACGTTTTTTTGTTTTTTGCTCGTAAATGGTTTATAATATTTCCCCGCCCATTCTATATCACCGATATTGATGTTGAAAAAATTGTGAATGTCTTTTATTTTTGAAATAGGTATCAACTCATACATCGGCAACGTTTTTTTACCTTGTTTCAGATGAATCTTCCCGCTTTTGTGATAAGAATAATGAAAATCTTGTTGCCCTTTCCAAGCCAAGCCGTGGTATATATCACCATCGTTACTCTGTGACACCCAGTAGACCTTATAGTACTTAGTACCGTTTGTGTAGACTATATTTACAAGGCTCATTACATCTCCTGTAGACTTGGATGACTTCACCGCACCATTTTAACGATTGCCTGATTTACTTATTTTCTTTCAATAATCTTTTTGATTTCTTCCAACTTGTTAGCTTCTTTTGCTAAATTATAGAGTTCGTGTGTACGCTTATCAAGATGCTCAAAATCTTTTGGGGTGAGTATGTTTTGTTCTCTTAACTTCTTAATCCTTGTTGTAATACTTTGTTGAATTCTTTGAGCTTTTGGCATTGCCATTTTAATATCTCCTTATTCTTTCCATTTTTCCCATTTTAACAGCCCTTTGAATTTACTATTTTCTATTTGCGATTTACTATTGCCTTTCTCTGTGCCCTCTGTAGCTAATTTAATTTTCAATAATCAATCATCCTTAACCAATAATCAATTACTTTGCCGCCGTAGTTGCAGGTCTCCACTGCTGGTTCCCCTCACCAAATGACGCAAGCTTGCTATTTCGTGCGGGGCAAGTGTAACTATAGTCTTTCGGTCAAAAACTGCAAGATTTAATTCGCGGTTCGATTCACCATTTTTTACGCAGGAACGGAGGTGAGGAAATTCAGGAATATATCGAGGATACCGACTATATGAAGCATTTATAGGAGGCGGTGGAAGTTAATTGACCCCCTAAATGTAAAAGCAACTCCGTAAAGACAAAAACCCCCAACGTAAAATTGGTAAAAAGAATAAAGCAACTCCGTAAAGACAAAAACCCCCAACGTAAAGTTGGGGGCTAAGCGAAGCGGAAAGCTCTGTGGAAGCAGAGCTTGTTTTTTAAAATAACAAATAACCTGACTATTAACTGTTGGGGCAATGCGCAAAATTAATTTCAAATCGGTGTAAATCAATGTTTGAAATGTCTTTTTCCAGTGAAGACCATCGAGAGGCCAAGCTGGTCAGCGGCGGCGATTACATCATTATCCTTTTTCGAGCCGCCCGGCTGGGCTATTGCGGTAACGCCTGCCCTGGCAGCAATTTCGACATTATCGGGGAATGGGAAAAAGGCATCCGAAGCGACTACGGCACCTTTTGCCTCATCGCCGGCGTGCTTGTAGGCGATTAAGCCGGATTCGACGCGGTTCATTTGTCCGGCTCCGACGCCGATTAACTTCCTGTCCTTTACCAGAGTGATAGTGTTACTCTTGGTATGCTTTGCAGTGAGCCAGGCGATTCTCAAATCTTCAAGCTGCTGTTCGGTGGGTTTTTTTTTGGTTGTGTATGTGAGCTTGTCAGGTTCCCAGCCGACTAAATCCCTTTGCTGGAGAAGGAGCCCGCCTACGATGGAGCGGATATCATATTGTCGTGTGTCTATTTTAGTTTTGTCGATATGTCCAGTTTGCATAAGGCGGACTCTGGCGCCCCAGGCCTTCAGCGTTCTTATAAGATCGAGGGCGTCTTTGTCAAAGCCGGGAGCGATAATGACTTCAGCAAAGAAGCCGCCCGCCCCCCTGCTTTTTCCGAATCTGCTGTATGATTCCATTATCACTTTTGCGAGGTCTTCGGTGACGTTTCTGTTTAGTGCGATGATGCTTCCGAAAGCACTAATGACGTCTCCTTCGTATGCTTTTCTATATGCCTCGGTAATATCGTTGTCTATGGCGCATCCACAGGGGTTCAGATGCTTAACCAGCACAGCGGTGGGCTCGTCGAATTCTTTTAGAAGCTCAAATGCGGCATTGGTATCCTGCAGGTTATTAAAGCTTATCTGCTTGCCGCCCTGGAGCAATTCGGCATTGCAGATGGAATTTTCACGGCTTGCGGGTAATTTGTAAAAGCCAGCGGTCTGATGCGGGTTCTCTCCATATCGCAGCGAGCTTACTTTCTTAGCAGCGATGGAGAACATCGTGGGATATTGTTCGCCTGCCTGTGCGTTAAAATATGCGGCAATGGCAGTGTCGTAAGATGCAGTCAGAGCAAAGGCGGTGCGGGCGAATTCCCGCCGGAGCTGTTCGCTGATGGAGCCGGCATTGGTCTTGATTTGCTCGATTACTTTTTCATACTGGCTGGGGTCGGTGACAACGGTTACAAACCTGTGATTTTTGGCAGCGGAACGAACCATAGCCGGTCCGCCGATATCGATATTTTCTATTGCGTCCTGAAAGGTGCAATCCTCTTTTGCAACGGTCTGCTCAAACGGATAGAGATTGACACAGACTAAATCAATCGGCTCAATGCCGTGCTGTTTCATAGCTTCGGTGTGTTGGGTTTTGTCTCTGACGGCGAGGATTCCGCCGTGAATTTTCGGGTGCAGGGTTTTAACTCTTCCATCCATCATTTCAGGAAAGTCAGTGACGGATTCGACGTCTGCTACATCGATGCCAGCTTTTTTCAATATTTTAGCAGTTCCTCCGGTGCTGATTATTTTAACATTCATCCTGGTAAGCTCTTGCGCAAATTCAACTATACCATCCTTGTTACTGACACTTATTAAAGCAGTTTTTATTTTCACATCCATCGAACATTCCTTTGCAAAATAGTGAACAATCCATTCATCCCCCGTCGCCAATTTTGCTTTTATAAAGTTTTGGGAATCCTCAAATTAGCTTTCTACTCGACAGGGTTCAGGCACAAGATATGTCCGGATTTGGTTCCTATGTAGATTTTGGAATCCTTAGTATTAGAAACATATCTGTCAATACCATCGAGGTTAAGCGAATAGAGTTTTTTTCCGCTTTTATTATCCATAACTACAAGAGTCTGTTGTTCGGTTATCAGATATGCTTTGCCATTGTTTTCGGCCAGGAACTCTATGGCCTTCGGCAGCTGCCAGAGGAATTTGCCATCCGTTCTGTCGATGGCGGTTATGCCTTCGGCCCATACATATTGATAGACTACCCTGTCGGTTATCCGTGGTGCTCTGTCAAGCATAGCTTGTGTTTGATATTTCCAAAGGAGGCGGCCTGTGGGAATATCGATTTTATAAACGTTTGTATCTTTGCTGGACACGAATAAGGAACCGGCATCTTTTACGAGCTTATCGGCGACGGCATCGCGAGCATCAAACTGCCAGAGCTTTACGGGCTTATCGGCAGCAACAGCTACAACATTACCCTTTTCTGTTCCGAAAATCATATATTCTTTTCCGGCTACGATAGAGGTTATTGCAGAGTCATTGTCTGCTGCGACCTTGAAAAGTTCGATTTTATCGTTAGCTCTCAGGATATGAACTCTTCTGTCAACGCCGCCGATGTAAAAGTATGAATCGTTTCGTTCGGCAGCACAACTAACGCCGAAATTGAGTCGGACACCGCTTAGCTCAACCCCCGTGTTTTTTTTCATTTCCACCACTTTGTTTCCGATAACGGAAAAAAGCTCATCACCATAAATATTGAGCCCTATAACAGGAAACCCAACGGGAGCATAAGAGCGGCCGAAGATAAGAGTGCCTGTATCTTTATTTAATGCAATGATATAATTTTTATCCGACAAACAATAAAAGTCATCGCCTAACAAAAAAAACTCATCTACTTTTTCGTTGTTTTTGAAAGGGAGCTCGTTTTCCCATACAATCTTCAAACTTGCCTTTTTAAGCAAATCAGCGGATAAAAGTTGTTTGTTATCATCTGAACGAGCGTCGGCAAAACACTGAAACGCTGAAACGACCAAAGTAATTATTAAAACCGAATTAAATCCTGAAATTCTCGACATTTTCAATACCCTCTCAAACTTTTTGTCCCGATGAGCGGAATCGGGTTTGAACAGAGAAAATTTGTTTTCCGCCCCTGTTTAAGTCAAATTCACATAAATCGCCAAATCAACATTATATTCCTTTTCGAATTTTATCATTTGCTCAATTCTTTCGATATCGTCCTGTATGCGATTTGCGAGCTTAAAGATATATGGTTTTCCGTTAAGCCGATTTCTCAGGTCATCAAGCATTGGCTCCCAGCTACCTTCGTAAAGCTGAGCTTTTAAGACCACAAGCATTCGGTATTCTTCAGTCAGGTTTCTAACATACTGCTTCACAGCTTCCTGGTCAACTGAATCCCTATCGAAAACATCAGGGTTTTCTTTATTCTTTTCAGTTTTTTCAGCCATCAAATAAGCTCTTTTCCCGATAAATTTTGATTCCGATGAGTCCCGATGGAATCCAATCGGGATGCATATATCAGGACATCGGGATAAAATTCTAAATGTCCGAGGTGGAAAAAGCAACAAGTTTTCCCGATAAAACTACCTTGCGACCAACAATAATGCCAAAGTCATATAGATAGTAACGCTAATGGAATCATTTGCGGTAGTAACCAGCGGTCCTGAACTTATAGCAGGGTCAATTCGGATTCGCTTGAAAAAGAAGGGCAAAAACAGCCCCAAAGTGGTTGATATCATTATCGCAACAAACATAGCCGTTCCTAAAGCAAATACCAGTTTTAAGGCATTTGCCTCTTCTCCAGCACCTTTTGCATTCATGAGCAGCAAACATACCAATCCTCCCACTATAGCACAACTCAATGCCACCAATAAAGCAATCCTGACCTCCCGCGTAAAAACCTGAGAGAATTTCAAAGCAGCGAGGTGGCCTGTTGCCAATCCTGATATAACGATTGCGGAGGTCTGCAATCCTGCGTTTCCACTGATAGCGGCAATCATCGGTGCAAAAGCGACAGCAGCAAGGTAAACGAAGCGGTTACTATCTTTGAATAATGTAAGGACTAATGCAGTTATCCCTGTGCCTATCAGGCAAGGCAGAAGCCAGGTCATTCTTACACGAGCGGCATGAAATACAGAGAAAGTTTCAAGCTCATCAGGTTCTGTACCCGCCATTGCATAAAGGTCTTCGGCAGCTTCCTGCTCAGCCACTTCGATAACCCTGTCGGCTGTAATCCGTCCGATGAGTTTATGTTGTTTATCAAGCACCGGGACAACAATAAGGTCATTTTTGCTGAAGACGTTACGAACCCTTTCCTGGTCATCATCCGCTACTACATAAATTGTGTCGGTGTCGGTGAGTCGGCTGATTTTGGTATCCTCAGATGCAGTCAAAAGCATTCTTATTCGCACATCACCGAGGAATTTTCCTTCATTGTCGACGACGTACACGGAGTAGAAATCCTCATCGATACCGTAAGAGCGGATTCTTTTTATGGCTTCTGTAACGGTAGCTTTTTCCTGCACGCTTATAACGACGGGGTCCATAATACCGCCTGCAGAGTCGGCTGGAAATTCAGAGAGCTTTCTTATCTGGTCTGCGTGAGTCGGCGTCAATCCGGAGAGGACTTTGCTGCTGAGATGTTCCGGTAACTCTGCGAGCAAATCGGCTGCATCATCATAATCCAGGCGTGAGATAAAACGTTTTATCTGGTCTTCGTTGAGTATGTCAAAAAGAGCTGCTCTCGTAGCGGGGCCGACTTTTTCGAGAACTTCAGAAGAAGTATCCTCATCCAGGAAGTCGAAAATAACCTGCCGGCGGTCATCATCCAATAATTCTACAACCTCTGCAATATCACTGCTGCGTTCCCGGGAGAGCAATTCCGTCAGGGATTCTCTGTCCTGGGCTTCAAGCAGAAACTCAATTTGCTGCAGCAATATCTGACGTGAAAGTTTTTTTTGTTTATCTTCCACGGGCAAACCTCCTTGCAGTTTAATATCCCGGTTATTTTCTGATAAGATAATCGAAGCCAATGTGTTACGCAACTTTTTTATTGCTTTATTTCACATCTTCAGCCCAAAAAACGATGATTTTACGAACATTGGTAATCAAAGGGGACATGCAAATCTATGATATTATTTCAGCCCACCAATCGGTGCCGCCCAGTTATAACAAATAGAACTTTGAAAACACTAATCGGAGCCTGCTTCTCATAAAGAGTTGAACATCAGTTTTCTTCAACAAATTCCGGTCTCTGTTTTGTTTCTACAAACAGATGAATATGTAGCTAATTGTTAAAATTGAGTAATAATAACAAGCTAAAAACGCTATTTTAAAAATTTTTCCGCAAAAACAGCATTATATATCCGTCTCATGGGCTGTTAAGAAAAGCTAATAAGCATTTCCCATTTACTCTGATTGAAAGCAATTCTTCGTTTTCAACTTTACGTAATACCACATAAGTCATATTAAAAGCTAACTTACCAACTGAAATGAAAACAGCAAGGTGGTTATGCCTCTGTGTGGGCTCGTGCTTACTTTAGTAGGGATACAAAGGCGATTGGATTTTTGGTCGGTAGCTTTGTATCCTGCTCTCCC
>JAUVVQ010000026.1 GCA_030604525.1 Phycisphaerae bacterium
ATCCTTGCTTCTTTCACCCATTGGGTTCTCCAATTCAGAATAGTCAAAACTGGCTTGAGTGGTCTCCATAAGCTCTATACTATCATAATTCAATTCATTTGTCACTGTTTACTTGGGAAATGCGGGTCTAAATAACAAAACTCACAACAAGGAGTGAAAATGGCAATCGACAAAATCTTCGGACCTATAGATATCGCCACCTCTGCGCTGCGGGCGGAAAACAAAAATATGGAAGTAATCTCCTCCAACATTGCAAACGCAAAAGTAACCGATGCAGGAAATGGAAAACCTTACCGAAGATTAGAAGCGCTCTTCAAATCACAGGATGATGAAGATATTACCGGCGTCACCATCGATAAAATCATACCCGATAAAAGCAATTTTATAAAAATCTACGACCCCGGACACCCCAAGGCTGACAAGGATGGTAACGTGCTGATGCCGAATATAAATCTGCCAACCGAACTAATAAACCTCAGCCTCGCAACACGGGCATATCAGGCAAACGTCGCAATCCTGAAACGTTACCAGAGAATGGTGGAAAATACTCTTGAGCTGCTCAGATAAGCAAGGAGCAAAAATATGATTAACCTAAATCCTGATATAAACTCCATACTGGCTAAAACAAACCTCAATTCCATAAACAAAAGCTCCTTCGCTAAAGCCGGTAATGACAACAATGGATTCTCGGATACCGTCAAAGCCGTACAAAAATATATCTCAAACGCCGACAAGCTGCAAAAGACCTCCGATATCTCCGTACAAGATTTACTCTCCGGGAAAAACGATGATATCACATCCGTCGTCTCCGCAGTTTCAAAAGCGGATATGAGCTTCAAACTCCTCGTCGGAGTCCGTAACAAACTCATCGAGGCCTACAAGCAGACTATGAATATGCCTATATGATTTGTAATCAAAAATGTTATCTAAAATAACCGTTTATAAACACCCCGGCACCCATTTTTGGTCAGGAGCAAAGTTTAATTGAGGTTTGCTTTGTAGTCAAAAACAAGTGCCGGGTAAAATAAAGCAAAAAATCAGATGAACGCTTTTCAAAAGATAATTCTAAGCTGGCAAAAAATAGGCCTCGTTCACCGAGCTCTTCTCATTGCCGTCTTTTTAACCCTCGGAATCGTAAGCGGTCTGCTTTTCCACTGGGCAAAAAAACCGGACTTGAGACTACTCTACCGTAGTCTGGCACCTGAGGAAGCTTCAAAAATCACCGAAAAAATAAACGCTCAGGGCATCCAATACGAACTTAAAAACGGCGGCACTTCCATCTATGTCCCGGCAGAAAAAGTTTACCAATTGCGGCTCGATATGGCTAAAGATGGACTCCCGGAAGGAAAACAAATCGGATACAAACTTTTCGATAACGAAAAAATCGGCGTCAGCCCCTTTGTCCAAAACGTAAACCTGCAAAGAGCACTGCAGGACGAATTAGCAAAAAGCATTCAAATGATAGATGGTGTCATTTGCGCCAGAGTACACATCGCAAACCCAAAACAATCCGTCTTTCAATCAAGTGAAGATTCAACTACTGCTTCGGTAGTCCTTCAACTAAAAGCCGGCTACAAAATGAGTTCCGTAAATATCGCCGCCATTTCAAATCTTGTCGCCGGAAGCGTTGAAAAACTAAAATCAGAAAACGTTACCATTATCGACAGCCAGGGCCGGCTGCTCTCTACGAAATCAGATGACAACCTCGCTTCAAGCGGCGCTAATTCTATACAGGATTATAAAGAAAGGGTCGAAACAAACCTCGCAAACAAAGTCGAAGATATGCTCACCACTGCACTCGGACCAGGAAGAGCTTCTGTTAAAGTAAGCGCTGATATAGATATGACAAGCAGCGACGTCGTCAGAGAAATTTACGACCCCACCGGAAAAGTAGTAAAAAAAGAAGAAATTAACAACACATCGCAAACTGAACCCAGCACTGCTTCTTCCGAAAACAAAAACCCCATACCCGGAGGCCAAAAAAAAGAAGACAAGATCACCACTGATTACCTCGTCGGCAAAACAATCGAAAGGAAAACCGACCTGCCTGGTGAAGTCAATTCCATAAAAGTCGCTGCTGTCGTGGACCTCTCCGTCTCTGACGCAAACGGCTCCTCAGAAAACGCCAAAATTATGCAGGTAACAGATGTCCGGAACCTTATAACAAATGCCCTCGGCCTCAAAAGTCCCGACTCCATTACTGTCGTGGAGGCGAAATTCTATCGGCCTAAGATTACGCTGGAAAAAACCCAAACATCAAACTGGTCAAAATACATCGCTATGGCAAAACAGGCCTCATTAGGCGTAATGGCTATATGTGCCCTCTTCGTTCTGCGCATCTTCACAAAGGCAAGTAAAAAAACCGCAACAGAAACAAATCAACCCGCCGAAGGCAGGCTGCAATCGCCGGCATCTGCAGGTATGCTGCTTCCCGGCAGTTCCGAGTCGGCCGTCTTCAGAAACCAAATAGCCGGGGCTATGCAAAATAATCCGGAACAGGTTAAAAATATCTTTACTAACTGGCTCGCTGAAAACGAGGAGTAACCAAGTGATTCTAACCGGCAAAAGAAAAGCGGCCACTTTATTAATGTCGCTCGACGCTAAAACTGCAAATAGCCTTGTAAAAGGTCTGCCTTCTGAAAAAATCAAAGAGCTCGCCATCGAGCTTGCTCAAATCGACGCTTCAGGACAAAACAACCCAAAACAGCAATCTGAAATCGCCAGAGAGTTCTGGCAAAAACTCACCGACACAAAACAATCCACACAATTCTCTATTAAGAGTTTCCTTAACAATATGCTCCTAAACGTCGTCGGAAAAGAGAAAGCTCAGCAAATTCAGCAGGAAATTAAAAACGCTGTGCAATACCAAGACCCTTTTATCCCCATTAAGTCCGCCGACCCAGATGAGCTCGTTGCCGCCCTGAAGCCGGAAAAACCGCAAACAATTGCTGTCATTCTCTCCGAATTACCACTAAAGAAAAGTCAACAGGTGCTCGCATTGTTCGAAGAAGAAATTCAAACTCAGACAATCTGCAAAATGACATGCCTTAGCCAAATAAAACTGGAAGTCAAACAATTAATTTCTTCCACCGTTTCTAAACGACTAAAGGCCGCACGACTAAAGGCCGCAAAAACGCAAGCCGGCTCAGGAGAAAAAAAACACGACCCGCTCAGAAAACTTGCGGTTATGTTAAGAGGGCTTGAAAACGACCTTAGAACAAGACTAATTGACGAAATCAGCAAAAAGAACAAAGATAACGCCGATTCCATTAAAAACCTGATGATACTTTGGGAAGACATTCCACTGATTGCCGACCGTTCGCTCCAGGAAATCATTCGCTCCATCGAAGCCGGGGCTCTCGCAAAAGCGCTTTACAACGCTGACGAAAACATCGCACAAAAAATCCACTCTAATATCTCAGAACGGGCAAAAGAAACACTTGAAGAAGAAAAATCACTAATGCAGGAACCGGAAGAGAAAGAAATCCTCGACGCCAGAGAAGAGGTGCTGACGCCTCTCAGGGAAGCAAATGAACAGGGAAATCTAAAATTTATTAAAGATTAAAATGGGCTTACAAACAATTACAATTGATATGGAAAGACCGATAGCTTCGGTTACGCTGCAAAATGCCTCCGGAAAAACTCATCAAGGGCAGAACCAGAATAATATCTCCCCAGCCGAAACAAACACCACCTCAGAACAAGATGACCGGCAGGAACAATCGGCTGATGGACAGGTCCAAAACCTTAACCAGCTATGCCGGGCCTTGCAGGATGCCATCCAGAATCTAAAAAACATCCAGCAAAACACCATCAAAGAGCACAAAAACCAAATTGCAAAATTCTCTCTCGAAATAGCAAGAAAAGTCTTAATGCAAAAAATCAACAAAGGTGACTATCAAATTGAATCTATCATCGAACAAACTCTTGAAGACGCTCCCACTGCAGAAAATGCTATCGTTCACTTAAATCCTCAGGACCTGGAACTACTGCAAAAAACGCAGAAAGAAAATCAAAACTCTAATTTAAAAGATATCAAGCTCGTCTCTGATAAAAAAATCAGCAGAGCTCAATGTCTCATCGAAACTCCAAAAGGGACGGTCGAAGCTGTAATTGAAGACCATCTGGAAAAAATCAGTAAAGCTCTTGAGAAGGTCGAATAAATTATGCCAACTACACAATTTAAAGATACTTTAATCGATTTCAAAAAATTCCACTCCGCACTTCGGGAAGTCAAACTGACGAATCACCAGGGGTATGTCACCCGAGTTACAGGGCTTACAATCGAATCAACAGGTCCTATGGTCGGGTTAGGCGAGTTGTGCGGCATCCACTTATGTAACGGCCAAAGAGTACTGGCTGAAGTAATCGGTTTCAATAACCGGAATCTCATCCTGCTGCCGCTGGAACACATACAGGGAATCTCACCAGGTGACAAAGTTACCGCAAGAACCACACCAAGATATATCACCCTGAGTGAAAACGTTCTCGGAAGAATACTCAACGGCCTCGGACTGCCAATCGACAACAAGGGACCTCTAAAAGGAAACGAGAAAAAACCGCTTGATGCAAGCAGCCCATCTCCTTTAAAACGTAAAAAAATCAATGAACCTCTACCATTAGGTATCAGGTCCATTGACAGCACTTTAACTATCGCAAAAGGCCAGAGAGTCGGTATATTCTCCGGCAGCGGTGTCGGAAAAAGCGTCTTGCTCGGAAACATCGCTAACTCAAGCGAAGCTGAAGTTAATATCGTCGCCTTAATCGGAGAAAGAGGAAGGGAAGTCCGAGAATTCCTCGAAGAACAATTAGGACCCGATGGACTTGAAAGAAGCGTCGTCATCGTTGCTGCTTCCGACGCCCCGCCAATCCAGAGAGTTAAAGCCGCATTTGTTGCCGTCACCATCGCCGAATATTTCAGAGACAAAGGGAAAAATGTGCTGTTTATGATGGATTCTCTGACACGGTTCGCCCAGGCACAAAGAGAAATTGGCCTTGCCGCAGGAGAGCCTCCCGCCACAAAGGGATATTGCCCAAGTGTCTTCTCTATGATGCCCAGACTCATCGAAAGACTCGGCTGCGCCGAAAAAGGAAGTATAACCGGAATACTCACCGTCCTTGTTGAAGGCGATGACTTAAACGACCCTGTCGCAGATAGTGCCAGAAGTCTCCTCGATGGACACATCGTCCTCTCAAGAAAACTTGCCGAAAGAGGACACTATCCCGCCGTTGATATCCTCGCAAGCATAAGCCGGTTGATGCCGGCCGTCGTCTCCGAAAAACACAACACCGCCGCTCAAAAAATAAAGGAAATATACGCAACTTACAACGATGCTGAAGACTTAATAAACATCGGCGCCTTCTCACACGGAAGCAACAGAAGAATTGACGGGGCCATAACGCTAATCGACCGTATAAATGATTTCCTCATACAACGTCGAAAGGAAAGAACCAGCTTTGAAGATACTGTTAATCAGCTAAAAGAAATTACTAATTTCTGGGACGAGCTTTTAAACAGTGAATCCTGACAACTTCAGGTAAAAAAATGAAAAAATTCAAATGGCGACTGCAAAAAGTCCTTGAAATTAAAAAAAAACAGGAACAAGCAAAAAGAGCTGAACTTCTTAAGAACACAGAAAAACTCGCTGAAACCAGAAGCGAATTGATAATGCAAAAAAAAATAATGGAAAATATAAGCGAAAACATTAAAAAACAAAATCCAGAAAAAAGACTCAGCCAACAGGAACTGTTCCTGAAAAACGCAGAAACTAATAACCGGAAAATCAAAAGACTTACCCAAAAAGAAAAAAAACTCCAACAAATACAGGCCAAAAAAACCCAGGAAGTGATGAAACTAAGAAGTCTTAAAGAAGCTCTCGAAAAATTAAAAGAAAAAGCAAAAGAGAAATTCAAAATGCAACAGGAAAAACTCGAACAAAAAGCTTCGGACCATCAGGCGGGCATCAAATTCGTCAGAAATAAAATGGTTAGCTGAAGAGCTGAATAGCAAACTGTAAAATATTAGGAGACTATACCTGTGAACCTGAAAAAAATAATAATCCTGGCCTTAGCCGCCGTGCTGAGCTTCGCTGCATCTTTTACCTTCGCCTGGCTAAAAACCGGAAAAAAACAACAAATCGCCCTATAAAATAAACAAAGCCAAAAAACTTCCAAACAAAATGAGCTTATTGATGCAATTAATCAACATCCCGCACAACAAACTTTAAATATGGCTTTGACTGAAAAGCAACTTAAAGAGCTTGTCTATGAAGTCAGGGCAAAAATACAGCAATACGACAATAAACTCCAACAATCTGAAACACAAAAACAAAGACTACAAATTACTCAGAAAGATTTAAACCGCGACATCGATAAGTTAAACAACCTCAGGGTAAATCTCGTATCCATCGTCGCCAACCTGAAAAAGGAACAGAAAAATCTACAAAACACAAGAGTTCAAATCGGTAAATCCGAAAAAGCAAATCTTATGTCTATCGCCACCACTTACGACAGAATGGACCCCGAAAGCGCAAGCAAAATCCTCACAGACCTAAGCAAAATGAAAAACGCCTCAGGACAAGAGAGTATCCAGGACGTCGTAAAAATCCTGTATTTTATGCAGGACAGAACAAAAGCTAATCTACTTGCTGCATTATCAACCTCTCAACCCACACTCGCCGCTGTTCTGTGCCAAAAATTAAAAAAAGTAAACACTAACTGAAAATCATATAATTATGGATGTCGCAACAATAATAGGAATCATACTCGGCTTCGCGGTCATCGTTTCTGCCATCGTCTCAGGCGGGGGATGGCAAATGTTCCTGAATATCCCGTCACTGGGTATCACTATCGGCGGTATGTTCTGCGCAACGCTAATACATTTTTCTCTGCACCAGCTTCTCGGCATCTTCTCTATCATTAAAAAAACCCTTATCGCAAAAATACTGACTCCTGCTGATTTGACTCAAAAAATGGTCGATTTCGCCGCCATCAATAGAAGAGACGGGGCTTTAGCCCTGGAGAAAGAAATCCAGAACATCGATAACCCCTTTTTCACCAAAAGCTTACAAATGCTCATCGATGGTCAGGAAGCGGACGAAATTAAAAATTCACTCAACCTCGAAATTGAAAACCTAAGAGACAGACACGAAGTAGGAAAGAAAATCCTCGAATATATGGGCTCAGCCGCTCCTGCCTTCGGTATGATTGGGACGTTAATCGGACTTATACAAATGTTAAAAAATCTATCAGACCCCAGTGGAATTGGTATGGGTATGGCTACCGCACTGCTGACAACCTTCTATGGGGCCTTCGCTGCTAACCTCCTCTTTCTGCCTCTCGCAGGAAAACTCGGAATCTACTCAAAAGCTGAAGCTACTTCTATGGAAATGATTGTCGAAGGTATCTGTTCCATTGCACAGGGGCAAAACCCGACGGCAGTCAGAGAAAAATTACATTCCTTCATCTCGCACAGCAAAAGAGAAGAAGTAAAGGCAAAGGTATGAGCCGAAAACAAAACCAATCCTCTGATTCTTCCCAGGGCGCCCCGGAATGGATGGTTACATTTAGTGACTGTATGACCCTTTTGCTCACCTTCTTTGTTCTCTTGCTAAGCTTCTCAACGCTCGACGATAAAACTTACAAAAACCTAAAACTTATTTTTAACACGTCCTTCTCTTCTATCGGGCTGAAAACAAAATCTATCCAGCAATCTATGGCAAAAGTCGATTTAATAAAACACACCAAAAAAATTGATGAAGGAGTTGAAAAACCATCTGCTGATACAGGAAAACAAGGAGCACTAAGACATACACCGCTTCCCGATATAACCCAATACACAGTCTTCCTCGCAAACTCCGGTGACATCTTTTGGGCAAACGGAAATGTTATCTCAACTTCAGGGGAAAAAACTCTCTCGACCCTGGCGAAACTCCTCGAATACATCCCCAACAGAGTCCTGATAAGCGAAAGCAGCATAAACAAAACCGACGACATAACCTTCGGGCTATCAAGGGCTTATGCCGTTATGAACCACCTCGTTAAAAATCACAACATCAACAAAAACAGATTCGGTATCCTGGCTAACCATACCATCGAAAAAAAGAATATCGCAAACGTAATGAGCATAAACGAAAATGATAAAAATAACCGCATTCTCGAAATCACTCTATTTGAGTGGAGCATCTAAAATTGAAAGCTAAACAAAAAACAAGAGAACAAGCCGGCCCCTCCGTCCCGGCATATATCGTTACATTCTCTGATATGGTTACACTCCTGCTGACATTCTTCGTCATGCTGCTTAGCTTAGCTCAAACTCAAGAAGAAAAACTGTTTTACCAGGGACAAGAATCTTTCTTCAGCAATATCAATAATTATGGACTCGGTATGCTGCAGGGGAAAAATATGAAAATCGAACTCGGACAACTCGGAATCAAATATCCAATCAAAAAACCGGATAAAGATTTCAAAGGCAGAACCATAGATGAAAGAAATGAACAACACAGACGCATAATTAAAAAACTTACCGCCTCTATGCATATTATGCCTTTGCAAATCATCGGACAAAAAGCAAGTTTAACCATAACCAACATCAAATTCCCTCCCGGCAGCGCAACGCTCGACGAAAAAGCAAAAACATTCTTAACAAACTTTCTTTCCGACTTAAAACAAACTGAATCGCTGCAACCTCTCACTCTCTACATCCTCGCTTTAGCTCCTGAAGAACCATCACAAAAAAAACAATGGTATCTTTCTGCCGAAAGAGCAAAATCCGTCTCTGACTTCCTCAAAAAAAACCGGCCCCAAAACTCAAACTGGTACATCTATTCCTGGGGTGCCGGCCCCGGCGGCGAATGGGTAAATGATAACAGCCCATTAGCAAAAAACGCTCAAATCTTCATCGCTACTATAAGACCATCGAACACAAAATCAACCAGAACCTTTTATTAAAACTGTAAAACAGCACATCTTAATCGTAACTGAAAAGCTCTCACAAAATTGTAAAGTTTTTCGACATTACTACATATCCAACACCAATTTTGCACCCCAAATACCCCCTGACAGCCCCCAAACACCTCTTTATTACTTCCGGCACGATATTTGCTCAATATCCATAGAATGTCCGTTGGTGCGGTAAAATAGCAAAATTGAAGACCCTTTTTTGAGCGTGATGCGTGGTCTCTTATAAAAACAAAATTGTTCTAATCTTATTGCTGTATGCCTTCGCTTGCCCGGCTACCGCCTTTTGCGCTGGAAATACTCCAAACTTCCCGGATAACTCGACACCTGACAAAACTAAATCATTATTTACAAATGACACTAACTTCCCATTCAAAAAACCCGGCAGCTTCGGAAATAACGAATTGGTTTACAAATTTATCTTCTCCATATTTCTCGTCATCGCTCTTGGTGCCATCGCTTTTTATCTCTCAAAAAAATTCGGCGCGAAAATAACTACATTAAGCGGGAAAAAAATAAAAATCATCGAAACCATATATCTCGGACAAAAAAAAACACTGCATCTGGTCAAAATCGGAAACAGAGAAATCCTCATCGGAAGCACTAACGAAAACATCTCTATGTTAGCCGATGTAACAGACGATTCTGTTAACCTCTCTGAAAAAGAAAACGAAAACAATTAAATGAAAACGCTTTACAAAAAAAATATAATACTCTATGCAGTAATCTTTTTCTTTATAGCTCCGAACCTCAACATAGCACAGGAATCCGACCAGAGCTTGCAGTTAGATATCCCGGAGGAATTAAATCCTTCATCAATCCTGCAGAACGATTCAGAAACCAATCCCACAAAGGAAATCCAAAACTCTGTGCCAAATGTAACCGACCTGATAAACATCGTTGATAAAGCCACTTCGGAACAGGAAGGTTCAGCAGAATGGTCCACGCCCGTAAAACTCGTCATCATCTTCGGCGGCCTCGCTATCCTGCCAAGTCTGCTCGTCATGATGACATCTTTCACAAGAATCGTAATCGTTCTTGCCTTCGTAAGACGCGCACTTACTACACAAACCATCCCACCCACCATCGCAATAATCGGCCTGGCACTTTTCCTGACTCTATATACTATGGCTCCCACCATCGCTAAAATAAACGACTCCGCAATTCAACCATACCTGCAGGACAAAACAGATTTCTCCACCGCAGGGACAAATGCCGCCAACTGTATGAAGGAATTTATGCTAAAACAATGCAGAGAAAACGAGCTGGCTCTATTCGTCAAAATGGCAAAAATCAAAAAGCCCAAAACTCCTATGGATATCGGTTTACACATCGTCATACCTGCATTCATCATCAGCGAATTCAGAACAGCTTTCGAAATAGGATGTCTGCTCTTCATACCATTCCTGCTCGTTGACCTTGCTGTCGCAAGTGTCCTTCTAAGTGCGGGTATGATGATGCTGCCGCCCACTATGATATCTCTGCCTCTCAAATTAATCCTCTTCATTCTCGTCGACGGATGGACTCTGTTAGCAAAAGGACTAAGTCTCGGTTTCAGATAATTCCAGCATCTTACAGGGAGCTAAAATATGGATAGTGCCTTTGTTCTATATCTCGGACGACACACACTGGAGACCACACTGCTATTAGTCGCACCACTGCTCATAATTTCACTCGCCGTCGGTCTTATTGTAACTTTACTCCAGGCCGTTACTTCCATTAGAGATATGACATTAACCATCGTACCAAAACTGCTGGCTATGGGTATCGCCCTGCTGCTATTCGGAAACTGGATGCTGCAAATCGTCCTGAAATTTACAGCCGAAGTCTTCAGCTATATACAAAACATCGGACAATAATTTATGGACCTCATCATCGAAAAAATGCTCGGATTCGCTCTCGTGCTGACAAGACTCTCAGCTTTCGTAATAATGCTCCCCGTCTTCAACTGGAAAATCATCCCCGTAAGAATAAAAATCGCTATGACCATACTTTTATCTATCTTCTTCTCGATGATTTTCCCTTTCAACATCGATACCAAATCCATCCCCCCACTTGAAGCTATGTTGATGATGATTAACGAAGCAATCTACGGGCTGGCTCTCGGACTGATCATAAATATAGTTTTCTCAACCGTTAGATTCGCTGGAAACATCGTCGAAAGACAAATGGGACTTGGTATCATCCAGGCCATAAACCCAATGACAGGAAAACGAGCAAGAGCACTTGCTACGCTTTGGGAAGTAATCTTCATTATGCTCTTCTTAGCCGCAAACGGACACCATTTGTTCTTGCTCGTTATTTCAAGAAGTTACGACACTTTTCCCGCTGGAACTATTCCAACTATACCGGTTCTGCTCGAAGGTGTAACCAAATCCGGCTCAATTATGTTCATTGCCGGTTTAAGAATCGCTGCACCAATCTTAGCTGCTTTTATCCTTATGACTATCGTATTAGCTATCCTGGCTCGAATCGTGCCGGAAATGAATATCCTCTTTATCAGTCTGACCATAAGGACCGGACTCGGACTCCTGATGGCCGTTATCTTCCTGCCGTTTATTAATACCTTTGTTGGTGAATTCGCCGACTGGATGGGAAAAATATTGCCTTTGTAAAAAAATAAATTCGAAAATCTGATAGCTTAAAAAACTATGTCTGAACAAGAAAAACCAGCCGCAGAAAAAACTGAACAACCAACTCAGCGAAAGCTCAAAAAGGCACGCAAAAAAGGACAAGTGCCGAAAAGTGAGGAACTGCCATCCGTCCTAATCCTCTTGATGTTATCCGTTGCCCTCGCCATTATCGCACCAAAATTCCTCGAGTGGTTCTCCACGCAAATAAAAATGACAGCGTCCGCAAACACCGCCCCCCTACAGAGTTCAACAGCTTTTATCCATTTCATAAACACAAAATTAATGAATCTTACAGTCCTTATCGTACCAGTCTTCAGCCTGCTATTCGCCGGTGCCGTCCTCGCAAATGTCGTCGTCAGCGGACTCAACATCTCTTCAGAACCGGTAAAACCTAAATGGGAATCTATCAATCCGATAAATGGCGCCAAAAAACTGATAAACGCAAAGTCTTTTGTTAGACTCGGGTTGTCAATATTAAAATTAATCATCGTCACGCTCATAATCTTCTTCTACCTCAGAAACAAATTAGACACCCTCGAAAGTCTCAGATGGGCATGGACAAATCAGATTTTAATTAGTATCGCAAAAATAACCTTCGGACTTATACTCCGAGTCGTCGCTGCTCTGCTCATCGTAGCTATCGCTGACGTTCTCTATCAAAAATTCAAACACACACACGACCTCAAAATGACAAAGCAGGAAGTAAAAGAAGAACGAAAAGAAACAGAAGGTTCCCCGGAGCTGAAAACAAGAATACGTAAAACTCAAATCCAGATGGCTATGCAAAGAATACGGCAGGAAGTGCCGAAAGCAAGCGTCGTCCTCGTTAACCCGACTCACTATGCCATCGCTTTAAAATATGAAGCAAAAACAATGGAATCTCCTATCCTCGTTGCAAAAGGAGCAGGCTATATCGCTGAAAAAATAAGAGAAATTGCAAGGGCATACGGCGTACCAATTGTCAGAAAACCGGAATTAACAAGAACTTTATACTCAACTGTAAAACCGGGTGAACCAATTCCTCAAAACCTCTATATGGCCGTCGCTGAAGTCCTCGCTATGATTTACCGAATGAAGCAGAAAAAACATTAAAAATGTTCGTGAACTGTAAAATAAATTCAAATTTAAACGAAGACGCTGAGTTAAACACCAGCTTCTCTAAAGCAAATCTAATACCTCTGGCAGGTATTTTATCCGTCTTATCCGCTCTTCTGTTCCCTGTATCAACGCACATAATTGACGTCCTTATAATATTCAACTTATCCCTGACCGCCGCATTACTTCTTATAACCTACCGCGCCAACACCGCCGCTGAGCTCACTGGATTCCCACTCCTGGCCGCTTTAGCTACAATGCTCAGAATCTACCTCATTGTAACCTGCTGCCGACTCATCCTCACTAACCAGAACTTCGGAACTATCATTGCTGTCTTCAACAAAAACATCATCACCGAAAGCGCCATCCTCTCAATCTTCTTATTCACTGCTGCATCCATCGTTATTTTTACCGCTATCTGCAAGGCCGCAAAGGACACCTCCAAAATCGCCTGGGACTTCAATTTAAACATCTTCCCAAAAGCAAAAAACAAAATTCAAAACGAATTTCATTCCGGCATAATCAACGAAAAAAAAGCCCAAAAGCAAACTGATAAAATCCTCCAGGAAAGTAAATTCTACATCGCTATGGATGCACTCGCCAAACTCAATCTCTCCGATGCCGTCATTGAGCTGGTCGCTATTCTCGTTAGCATATCGGGGGCAATCCTACTGGCAACAACCGGTAAAATGCCGCCCGACGCCTCCCTGAAAACATATTTCGCACTCACCATCGGTGCAATAATAATTGTGTTGATACCCGCTCTAATCACAACTATCGCCTCAAAAATCCTCGTAAGAAAAACATACCTCAACCTCGATAACTTCAATGAAAACCACAGCCAAAAAAACAATAACCACTCACGAAATCAAAACTCCTCCAACAACAATGCTGACTCTCAAGAACACCAGCCCGAAAACAATCACGACTCAAAACAACAAAACATGAAATCAAACAACTACTCAACCACAATAATCCATCCCGATTCATACATCCCCACCGAAAATAGCCGAATAAAAGACCTCCAATGGTCTGATGAAAACAGCCAACAAACCAATTCGAAACTCTGGTCCTGCAAAAAAATTAAAAACAATTACAAGGCATTTGCAAAAATCCTTCAAAACCAAACCTTGAATCCTCACCAATCAATCCTGATGGCCGCCGCAAACAGCAAAGAGCTGCCTGTCACCATCCCCGTAAATACCGCAATCCATCTCGCCAAAATGAACCAAAAAACCCTCCTCATAGACCTCGACACCAAAAGAAATGCAGTCGCCGAAGTATTCGAAATCCCAAAAACAATACCAACAAAACATCCAGCAAAAGAAGCAATCCCTATAAAGTGCATCGGAATAAAAAATCTCTGGATTTATCCCGCCGATTTGATAACCGGAACCGAATCCGGAAACCAGAACATACAAAGCGAAAAACTTACAAAGTTAATCAAAGAAGCAAAAACCGAATTCGACTACATCCTCATTTACGCCCCGTTGCCAAATCAACTGGGAAACCCAGGCGAAATTGCCAAATCAATCAACTCAGCTATCATCTTCGGAACGGAAAACAATCCCCCCTCTAAACTAAAAAACATCCTGAATCAAACACACTGCATCATCCTGACACCGGAAATATTTACAGAAACCCCCAGCTAAAACAGAAAAACACTTAAGCAATACCATCCCTACAAATTTGAGCTGACAAGTTGATTGAGCATATTAACCAATGCCATTTGTTGCTGCAATGCCGCTAACGTAGTCTCTAATCGGGCATATTTGAGAGTAAGTCTTTCTTGAATCCTGTCAAGACGGTCTTGTTCATCCTTAATATCATCCTCTATGCGGTCAATCTTGCCGCTGACTGCATCGGAGGAAACAGCCAACTGGCCCGTCTCGTTATCAAGCAGCTCATCCAGAATATCTTCAAGTCTTCCGCCGCAGCCCTGTTTCACTCTCACAGTATCTGTATATGTCCCGTCAGCGCTCAAATCCACTGTAAGCTGAAGTCCGTTCTCAGGATGCAAAGGTCCGCTGCCATCGTCCGCAAAGGTGCTGTCGCCTCTTACAAGATTCTCACTCCACGTCGCATCACGCCAGGTTGATTCACTCGATAACTTTATTTTTGCGCTCGTAATCACTCCACCTAATACCACCACCTCAACATCATAAATCCCCGCCGTCGTGTATTTATCGCTTGCCCCATAAAACTCTACCACATCTCCGTCAGTCTCTCCAACCGCCTGAGCACCAAGCAAATTCACCACCGCATTATAATCCTCGCTGATAGCATTCTCAAGCTCATCGCTGTCAAGCTCCATCATCCTTTCACCGTTAATCGTAATTCCTATATCGCTGGCCTGATAAAATGTATCCGACTGTCCGTTAAAACCGGGTACCACACCCGAAAAAGGATTCCGTATCTGTTCATCTATATAACCAAGCGCTATCTCAGACGCCAGTATCCCCATCTGCTTCTTCTCTTCAATATAACCCGTCTTCTCTTTCACAAAACTCACAAGGTCATTAAAAGCCGAAATAACAGATTGTATCTTGGTCTTTATCGCTGCCGTGTTTTTCGTTACGCCAACCTTCACGGTCTCTCCTGCCGCGGTAACATCATGGAAACTCAAAGTAACGCCCGCTATCGCATCCGTAATCGTATTGGAATTGTTACTTATCCATTCATAGCGACCCTGCGTCGTCTCCGTAATCGACGAGCCGGACTGACTCGCTCCCGTCAGACTGCTGAAATCAAAACTCAGCATATTAACGTCACCCTCCGTCTGGGCAAAAGTAAATATCAATCCGCCTCCAACAGGGTTAGTATCAAGACTGTCGCCGCTCACCGTTATATCATCAGAATCTACCGTTGAGAGCGCCTCCAAAGCGGTCTGTATCTCAGACGTCGTCGCATTGTAAGAGATGGCGCTTGTCGTCTGGCCTCCATAGCTCAGCGTAAACGTCCCGCCTGTCGCCGCTGCATCAGGCGTTAGGGTCTGAACCTCCTGTACCACGGGCGGATAATTATCCACTCGTATCTTCGAGTTCTGAGCCGATTGTGTCTGGACAAAAGTAGATGGGGCTAAATCCGCAATATCCGCTGTCGTACCGCCTCCCTGCGTCACCTGGCTGATAGTCCCAATATCAAGCAACGTCGTGCCGGAACCGGCGTTATATGTCAAATTAAACTCCATCTGACTCGTCCCGCACGTATCATCCGTCAGCTTAATCTTTCCATCAGATATATAAGCCGTCGCAGTCTCGCCATACGCAGAATCTATCGCATTAAGCAATTGCTCAATAGTGCTGTTCTCTGTAACATCAAAATTCTGACTTACAGATGTCCCGTCATGCTGTTTCCCGCTGACAGTTATATAAGCTCCATCACCAACCCCCAGCGTCCCGCTGAACTGGTCAAGTTCCGTAATCTTGGTGGTCAGCCGGGCATTGTCACTGTCGTCGGTCAAAGAACTATCCATCCCCCACAATTCCGTATCGCTCGTATTGACTGATATCGCGTAATTCTCTCCGGCATCCTCCCCGCTTAGCATTAAATGATACTTCCCTCCCTGATATAGAAGACTGGCCGTAACCCCAGGATTGTTCTCATCATTATTAATCAAATTTACTAAATCTTCTAATGTCGTCTCATTATCTACCGTTGTTATAACACGCTCCCGGTTATTATATGAATAAATGAAATTGCCGCCTCCCACAAAATCAGTCTTATAATTAAAACTCGATTCGTCCTGCAGCCAGGTCTCCGTCGTCGCCAATTGATTCACCTCTATCGTATGGGAACCCGCACTCGCATTAGAAGATGCGCTAAGCGTCACTATATCCGAATCGCTTGTGCTCGTCTTAAATGTCTCCAGACCATCGGCATCGGATATCGAACTTACTGCAGACTTCAACGCACTTACCTTCCCCTCCAAAGCACTAATAGCTGTACTTTGGTCTTCATACTCGATTTTATCCAGTTGATAATTGGCAAGTCTTCGGCCGTTGACCGCCATTAACTGCTCAACAATCCTGCTCGTATCAATTCCGGATAATATACCCGGAAGATTTACTGTCGCCATAATATCTACCTGTTTAATTCAATAAGATAAACAAATTCGCATCCTGATATCTCTACTGTACATTATTATCGAAGAAAAACCTTCGGACTAAACAACTTAAGAGCTTTAAAAATAAAAACTTATACTCACCTGCCAGGCGGCAAAATGACATCTCGGACAACTGCAACGAACCGCCTGAAAACATACAATATAAATCCTTTTCCAAAAACACTTTGGGCCGACAAAAATACCTTCTTCAGGCAAAACAGCCGCCTTAAAACTAAGCAAACAAAAAAAACTGAACAAACGAAAAACAATAACCTGAATATACCACCCAAAAAACAAATCAATTAAACATTGTCACCATAAATTCCCATAACCTTTCTACCATCGCCAATCTGCTGCATCTGCTCACCGACATCTTCCTTGTGTGCCGATGCCATAAGTATTAACCGCCTGTACAATCCCAGTATCTCATCCCGCTCTTCGGCATCTACTAAATCTTTCCTGCGCTTGATTTCTTCAATAATCTCACCCGCCTGTTGACTTAACTGCTCAACTCCCCTGAAATCGCTCTTGAGAAATCGCTTCTTCTGTTTCTCAAGAACATCCCGCAGCTTCCGGAGTAAATCAGAGCCGGCAAACTTTTTCTTGCCTTTGACCATATATATCAAACCTTAACTCCCGCCGAACCTTTCAGGCAATGTTCCGTTTCTTCCAGTAAATCAACCGCATCTTCATTTTCAGGTTCAATCCTTAGAACCTCCTCCAGCTTCTCCTTCGCCTGCAAAAACCGACCATCTCTCATATATAACGACCCAAGAGAAAACATCACTGATGTGTCTTCAGGGTGCATATCCAGATACACCTCAAGATAATAAATAACTTTAGAAAACGAACCCATCTGGCACGATGCCTGAAACAATCCCAGCAGTGCCGTAAAGTTATCACTATCCAGCTCCAGGCACTTCAGATACATCTCAAACGCCTTCTCGTAGTCTTCCCTCTGCTGAGCAATCATCGCTAAACCTGAATAGCCCTTAGCGCATTTTTTATCCAGACGACAAGCAACTCGAAAAGCCGCATCCGCATCTTCCAGCTCATCACTCTGTAAAGCCACAACACCAAGACCAACATAAGCTCCCGGCTCATCCGGCTCCACTACCGCCGCTTTTTCATAACATCTCTGAGCTTCCACATAGCGACCTAAATGAAAATGAAAGTCTCCAAGTCCTTGAAGAACCTCATAACGTTTTAATGAATCATTACCTTCGAGAATCTTATCGTTTGTAATATCCATAAAAAAATACATCCTTAATCTTTTTACGGGGCACATGTCCCGTAACACGTATTCACCTTATCTCTAAAAAAGTAGCAAATGCCGTGCCGATAGTATAATGTCCCCCTATTCAATATCCTTCTTGGCTCCCGCCAAATAAATGTATAAATATCAAACACTTGTTTCGTGAATCGTCTAACGTGCCCCGAGTCACGAACCGGCCTAAATGTAATCAAAAATAGACATCGACATCATCTTGCCGGCAGCGGCTAACGATATCTGATACAATATCTCGTAACGCGAAAGGTCAATCGCCACCTGCACAATATCCGCTTCCTGCAAATGCGTACCCTCCTCTTCCAAATTAAGCTTCAAATCTTCAAGGTCATTCTTAAGACCATCCAGAAAATGAATCCTCGCACCGACCTCAACCTCACCCTGCACTACTACATTCCTCACCTCATCAAGCGGCCCCAGCTCCTTCCGCAAAAGCTCACAGACTTTATCATCACTAAAACCTTCTTCATTTTTTAAAACATCACGAATCCCTATAAGCAGTTCAAAAATGTCATAACTGCCCGTCATCTGGACCAGCTCATCCCCCGTAGCGTTTATCCCAGTTGTATCAACATAAAGCACTTCACCTGTTCGAGAATCTGTCACCGCCTGATTCGCCTGGCCTCCCAACGGAACTGTTACATAACTGGCTCCATCATCTATTGAAACCTTATAATTACTGCCGTCATTTATTACCTTCAGCATCAGCCCGCCTGTAACATTCGACGTCCCTGTCCCCGCCTTGGCTCCCGTCCCGCCTGTAAAAACCGGCTCCCCACGCTCGTTACAGCCAAAAAGCTCATCACCCACATAACAATTATGCACCTGTACCCCCGGCGAGACACCGATATCACGCGTCTGGTAACTGCCTTGATAAGTTACTCGCGTTATTTCCCCGTCTGTTCGCTCAACCTCGTAAGGAACGCTGTAACTATCATCTCCTCCAAAAATATACTGTCCCATATGTTCCTTATTAGCATAGGAAACCACCTGCTCAAGCAAATCATTAATGCCATCTGCTGACCTCTGCCGACCAGCTTCCGTATAAGTGCCGCTGCTAAGCTGCGTTACAGTCTTCTCCGCCTCCGTCAAAGCCGGCTGCATCTGCCCTATAACCGATGACGAAATCTCCAGATAACTCATTACCTCGGAAAGATTTTCTATATAACCTTCCAACGATTTCTGCTCTGAGTTAATAGTCAAAACATTGTAAGCATTAGAAGGGTCGTCAGAAACTCGATTTATTCGCGAACCCGTTGACGCCTGTTCCTGTAAAAGGGACATCTTTTCACCGTAACGATATAGTGAAAGACTGGCATTATTATAAATATTATTAAGAGTATTGCTCATCGAATTACCTCGTTAATCTCATCTTCTACTATACTAATTCCATCAATGACCTCATCGAATCTCTTACCGCTATCATATACCTGGACATTCCCTGAAACATCTGCTCAAAAATTAACATATTCGCCGCCTCTTCATTTATATCAACGCCGCTCCTCTCACTACGCTGTGACTTCAGATTCTGAACCAGCACCTGGCTGTTCTCCTCCCGCATCTTGGCCACCGATATCTTTTGACCAAGGTCACTTACAATCTGAAGATAATAATCCTTCAGCGTCACAGAATCCAGACTGCTCATACTCTCTTCCTGCAAACCAACCAGACGCAATGCATTGTTGTTGTCCGTCATCTCAGAACCAAGCGATACCGCTATCCGGCCGGGAGAAGAGCTTATATCCGAACAAATATTAATATTCCTTGAACTCGTCCCGGAAAAAAACGTGTTAAGTCCAACCGCAGAAAGAAAACCGGATGTATCCGTGTTAGCAAAAGCTTCAACCTCAAAACTGTCGCCGTCATTCAAGTCACCCATCGATACAGATACATTTATCCCGTTGCTTATACTAAGCTCATCCCCAGCAGCGTAGCCTGACCCGACATTTAATGTCTTGACAAGCTCCCCAGCTCCATTCCGCACCTCAATCCCCAACGTTCCGTTACCAACCGAACCACTCCCCGATACCGTAAACGTAAAAGTCTGATTTGAACTGTCCGTATAATTGCCGGAAACTGATATCGACGGAGGCGTCCCGCCGGTCAAACTACTATTAGTCGGCTCCGGCAAAACCGCTGGAATAAAATCAAATTCATAATCCGGCTCCGCCTGAATAATAAGATGGGAGGAAGCCACCGATGCACTCAAACCATCTATCGCAGAAATATCACTCGCTATACTGCTTAACGTATCACTGGAGCTGTCAACGGTTATCTGATGCCGGCTTACCGAACCCGTACTCCCGTCGATAACCCTTATATAAAAAGAACCATCCGTCACAGGAGTATCGAAAGCTGATACATCCTCACTAATCATCTCCCAGCCGGTAAGCTCCGTAAATGAACCGGAAGAGCCAACCCCCTGAACATGATACTGATTAAACTGGCCTATCAGCGACTCTGCTAAATTATCCAATCCATCAATAATTTCGCTAAGATGCTCATTATATAACTTCAACAAACCCTCAAGACGACCGCCTCCGACTTCCGTTACATAATTATATCCACCGGAAACCGATATGCCTAATGTATTCGCCTCTGTCAACCCAACCTCAAGTTCTGTTACTGACGCGCCCGTCACCGCCGGTATCCCGCCGGCATATACATTCACTACCCCATCATCTAATGACACCGTTTGCACATTTATCAGTTCCGAAAGCTTTGATATACACCCGTCCCGCTTATCAAGTAAATTATTATTCTGACCTTCTCCTGACTCTATCCTTTCTATCTCTCCGTTAAGCTCCGCTATCTGACCAAGAAGAGTATTTATCTCTTCCACCGTATTCTCCGCCTCATAAATCACCTGCCTCTTCCTGTCGCTGAAAGCATTCCCTAAAGACCTGAACCGGGCTGTCAATATATCTGCCGCTGACAACAACTGATTCTGATAAATCTTATCCTGCGGATGAGCGCTTAACTCATCAAGGGCTGTAAAAAAATCATCTATTGATGTACTCAAACTGCTGCCGCCGGAAAACTCGCCAAACGCCGTCTCAACCGTCCCGAGAGTCATAAGCTCACGCGAAACCTGCTCTAACGAAGACTGCTGACGAAGTATCTCCTGCTCCAAAAAAATATCTATCTGACGTGTTACCTTATCAAAATCAACTCCTCCACCATTAATAGTTGAACCTATCTGCTTCATATAAGAAGGGCTGAGATTCACCTGCTGACGATGATAGTTCTCGCTCGCCGCATTCGCTATGTTATTGCCGATAATATCAAGAGAGCTTTGAGCCGCTCCAAGGCCGCTTAACCCTATAGAATAACTATCCATCTTTTATCTCCAATTCAGGACACGTCTCACGTGCCCCGTGTCACGTTTCAAAACCGAAAATCGACAAACCTATTTCCTAAATCTGTCTTGGCAGAACCATCAGACCCATAGGTCCGGCCTTCGTGCTCGCCTAACTCCAGGATGCTCTGCAAAAGCTCACGGTTAAACCGGGCACATTCCAGCAAAAGTAAAGACGTTCTCCTGTATTCCTTCCTGATACTCACTACCAAACTCATCAATCGCTTATGCCGCTTCGCCACTTCTCCTGAAACCTCCCCTTCAAGAAACGACTCAAGCCCGGAAAGCGTTAACTCCTTAAGTCCGCACCCTAAACTCTCCGCCAAACCCGCCAGAACTAATTCCCTCCGCGATTCCTGCCGCTGATACTCTTGGCTTTTAGACCGAATACCTTCAAGCAGCTCACCCAAAGAGACATCGTCACGCTTGATAACAGAAGTCCGCATCGCATCCAACCTTAATAATACCTCTTCAAGATGTGCAATATCTTTATCAAGGCAGACCAGAAATTCATTAATCTCAGGCAAAATCTCTTCTTGTATCGCTGCCGAAAAATCTTTCTTTTCCGCTGACTTATTCTTTAATGTTCTCATACCTTCCCGTCCAATGTCGCTGCTGTATTCTCAGGTTCACTTTGCTGCTCCAAATTTTGAATCGATGAATATATATCTTTCCAGATACCAAGACCGCCCTCATTCCCAATCGCCTGAGCAAGATACATCCAGTATATCCCGTTAATCTGCTTAGATGTGCCGCTTTCCTCAAAGCCCCAGTTACCCATTGTTTTCTGTATCTGGTCGAAAATTTTACTCAGCAAAATTGACTCGAAATCCTTAGCTGCTTCCTTCTTTTTATCATCCGATGCACTTATTATCCCTTCCATACTTTTCAATAAAGTCGGCTGGGAAACCGGTTCTGTCAATATCATTTCACTGCTGTCCATAAATATTCTCCGACAATACGGGTTACGTCTTAGGTGTTTACATTATCTCCAACTTTGCCTGAAGCGCTCCGGCTCGCTTCAATGCATTAAATATTGCTATGATATCACGCGGCGTCGCCCCTATAGCGTTAAGCGTCCTTGCAAGCTCTGAAACCGTAATTGCACGAGATACCGGAATTAAACGACCCTCCTGCTCCTGAACACCCACCATTGTCTCCGGAACCTTCACTGTCGTCCCGGCATCTGAAAACGGTGCCGTCGGCTGTGATACCATCGCGGTCTCCTTCACCTTCACCACCAAACTGCCCTGAGATATCGCCACTGCTGATATCCCTACATGCTCGCCTACTACTATCGTTCCGGTCCGCTCATTAACAACCACTATCGCCGGCATATCCACCTTTACATCAAACTGTGTTATCGTATCAATAAACCCCGCTATCCCTCCTCTCTCTATCTCCCCGGGTATCCTGACACGAACCGTGCCTGCATCTAATACTTCACAAATACGTCTCACGTGCCACGTGTTACGTGCCACGGAATCGATTGCTTCTTTGATATGACGGGCCGTCGAAAAATCGCTGTTCCTCAGATTAAAAGTGATATACTTCTGACCGCCTATCTCCTTCACATAATCAGCTATCTCTTCTTTCTCAACCGTTGCACCGTTTGGTATCCGGCCAACCGTCTGATGATTCTTGCTGATAGATGCCTTATCGCCGGATGCCGTCCAGCCGCCTATCGATACTCCACCCTGAGCTATCGCATAAACCTGACCGTCAAGTCCTCGCAAGGCCGTCGACAAAAGCATACCACCCTGCAAACTCTTCGCATCTCCCATCGATGAAACGTCAACATCTATACCCGAACCATTCCTCGCAAATGCGTTCAACTTCGCCGTTACCATTACCAACGCTACATTACCACCCTTTAAATTACTCGATGAAATTACTATTCCTGAATCACGAAGTATATTAGCCAGCATCTGCTGTGACGGAAGAGTGCTGTCTCCGGTATTGCTCAATCCTATAACTAAACCTACACCGGAAAGGGGATTACTCCGAACACCCTGTATATCCACTATATCCTTTATCCGTTCACAATACCCCGACTGAACTGTCAACAAACCCACCAAAACCAAAATTATAAAACGCATCTTCATAACCTTTTCTCTTTCAATAGAATCAGCCATTCAATCTCCATATCCCGAACTAAAAAGGCCAGAGAACATCCAATATACTTCCTAACCAGCCGGGCCTGTTAAAATTCGCAGCTATCCCCCGATTCCTCGTTATTATTCGGAAGTTCGCTACTCGCTCGCTGCTTATACTGTTATCATAAGCTATGTCATTCGGCCTGACGATACCGCTCACTTCTATCGCCTGGACATCGCCGGCTATTTGACGGTCACGTGTCCCCATTACTACAAGATTACCATTGCTAAGCACATCCATAATAACAACAGAAACAGAGTCCTCAAAACTACGCTCATCTTTGTAATCTGCTTTGCTGTCAAGAGTGTTGCCGGAGGATGCCGACGTGCCAAATTCTCCAAGGTCCGTAAAATTCCCAAGCTTACCATCAAACGTTACTGAACGGTCAGTACTCTTCTCAAGTTTCCTTTTGGATTTATTGTCTATCGTGCTGTCTTCTTTTATCTTAATCGTTAGGACATCACCTATATTCCGGGCTACATCATCGCTGTATAAATTATCCGTCTCCGTATTCTTCTTGGCCCATATCGAGCCGCCTTCTACGCTCGATGAAAAAACAAAAATTGATAAAAACATAATTAACATAAACAACTTCTTATCCATCGTTTCTCCTTTTATAAAACCGGCTCTACAGTCCCGTCTTCTTTTACTCTCGCTAATACTATCCGCTTTGAATCGGTATTTCGAACTTTGATGCATTCACCAACCCGGCCTTTCTCCAACGCCTCACCCACAGCCGTCACCACCAACCCCGTACTCTCCGCCCGAATCGTTACTGACTGACGTCGCTCAACCACTACCGCCGACCGCTCCTGCACGACAAAGGAACTTTCGATAACTCTACCTGCTTCAAGGCGACGTTTGGCTATAAGACCATAGGGCGGACTCCAACCTCTCGGCTCCGGCGTATCCGATACCACCTCCTCTATCTTAATATTCTCTGAGCTGATAATCCCACCCGCGGGGATATCTACTAAGGAAACCGAGCGACGACGTTTATATTTCAACTCAAAAAGTATCTCTCGGGAACCAACTATCCTGCCGCCGGCATATACAACAACCCGGACACTCTCACAACCTCCCGTCCCTCTGTTAACGTAATTTGCCAATAACCGCGTTTGGTCGGCGTCACTTACTACAACAAAATCCATCGGCCGGCCCACCGGCTTAACTCCGCAAACTGATTTATTCGGGGGATTCTTCTTGATAAAATCACAAGCTGCCTTGATAAATTTATCACTGCTGATAATCCGATGCGGCTGCTTAACCGTAACTTCCTCTGCTCCGGTAAATTCAACTTCTGAACCGGATATCCCTTCAGAAGCCAATCTGCTCAATATCGCCAGCCTGTTAATCACTATCTGCTGTCCCGCTACTGAGAAACGCCCTAACAATACCTTACTCACTGCCGATAAAACGCTTCCACCGCCGCGAACTATTCCCACCTCTCCAAGATTTACCTCATTGCTATCTACTGTTACTTCTCGAGGTAAATATATCCGCACTTCTCCTCGCAAGGCAGCTGCAAAAACCGCTGAGGAAAAATAACCAAAAAATAAAAATCCTATAACTGCAGATAAAATGAAATATTCAGCTAAACTTCTTTTTCCCATTTTTAAATCCATTACCAAACCTCATCTATACCAGATTATTTGCCGTTCGAAGCATCTCATCGCCCGCTTTGATGGTGCGGGAATTAATCTCATAAGCCCTCTGGGCCGTTATCAGATTAACAAGCTCCACCACCATCTGAACGTTGGATTTCTCAAGAAAACCTGATTGAATCTTACCAAAACCTTCCGCGCCTGCCGTCCCTGTCACCGGCGAACCGCTGGCTTGCGTCTCAGACAACAGGTTATCTCCTTCATTAGAAAGACCCGATGGATTCGGAAAACGAACCAGCTCAAGAGTCCCAACCACCGACATCGTCCCGGATGTATCTGTCACGTTCACTCCTCCATCTTCTCCTATACTCACTGACGTCGAATCCGTCGGTATGCTAATTGACGGTTCAAATAAATAGCCGGTACTCGTAACTAATTGACCCTCGGCATTTAACTGGGCAGAACCGTCACGAGTATACATCTTATCTCCGCTCGGAGTAGTTACCTGAAAAAATCCTTCCCCGCGGATAGCTATATCAAGGTTTCGACCGGTATTCTGAAACTCGCCAGGCGTAAATACCTTCACCGTCGCAGCCACATGAACTCCGCTGCCCGTCTCTATACCGCCCGGAGTATTAATCCCCGCTGATATTTCTGTCCCCGGCTGACGGTCCTTTATATATAGCAAATCTTTAAAATCAATCTGGCTGCGCTTGAAACCGGTCGTGTTGATATTCGCAAGATTATTGGAAATGACGTCTATCATCTTCTGCTGGGCTGTCATCCCTGTCGCTGCTGTCGAAAATGCTCTTAACATAATTTGTCTCCTTAACTGAACTTCTCTTCGGCAATCCGCCAAAGACGTATCACCATCGCTTAGCCGTTCGCTGCACTCAAAAGACTATCCGTAGCTTTACTCTGCGATGAAATACATTTCATGTTCGCCTCGTAAAGACGCGAAACCATTATCATATCCACTAATTCCTTAATCATCTGAACATTAGATGACTCTTGATATCCCTGCTTCACTACCAATCCTTCAGCCGACGAAGGTACCACTGACTCATCCGGCATAATGAAACAACCCGAACCTATACTCTCCAGCTTACTCTCGTTACCTCCAAAATCAACCAAGCTGAATTTACCTATACTGACTCCGTCGCCGCCGCTTATGGTCCCGTCATCGGATACGCTTATCCCAGATACGCCTATAGTCGATGGTATCGAAATCGTACCAGAGGCACCTGCAACTAATCTGCCTTCAGTATCTGAGAGCTGACCATTTTGATTTAGCTGGAACGTCCCGCTGCGCGTGTATACAGGACCCTCCGGCGTCTCTAACACAAAGAAACCTTTACCATACAATGCAAAATCCAAAGGCCTGCCTGTCTGTTTAAGACCGCCCTGTGAAAAATCTATCGAGCTGGAAAACTCCGTCTCGCCGCTTACAAAATCCGTCTGACTACTTAATGCCGATTCAAGCGCCTGAGAAAAACTGCTGCAGAGACGCTTGTATCCCACCGTACTTACATTCGCAAGATTATGGGTAATCAGGCCAAATTCTTCTACTAAATTACCAAGATTGGCACCTGCAACTTCGGACATCTTATTCACTCCGTAATGATGCTGTTTTTTGCGCTCTGCTTTTATCCTCAGACAACTTCCGTGAAGACTGTACCTGCTTGTCATTTTCAACTGATGCTGAATTCGTTGCTCTTACCAATTCATTAACATTTGAGTCACTCAGACCAATCAACTCAACCGCTATGGAAAAACCATCCTCAACTGCCGTTATATGCTTAATCTCTCCTACATCTTCTACCACCTCAAGAGTTCTTATCTCCTCGGCCACCTCACTGTCCGGACCAGCTTCTTTTATCTGATTCAACTTAAGTATTACCAAAATCCGCTCCCCCACTTCCAGTTCCAGTAGGGTCTTTATACGAATCCCAGGACCTGCCAGCTCGGTAACAACACCAGGTACAAACTCCGGAACTCCCCAAAATTCATCGGTCTGCTCATCCGCCCCTTTCGCAGCCGACTTGCCACCGTCTCCATTCAAACTCCTCACCGTAAAAAGCTTCCTGAACGGAAAGTGAGCTATAAATGCCGATTTATTGACCGCCACTCGAAGAAAACGACGCCGATTTATAAAACGAACACTGTCGCTGTGAGTTAATACAACTACTCCGCCTTCACTGCGAACTACTGAAGTATCAAATTCCCAAACCGATATCCCAAAATAATAATGGGCACACAAGACATCCCCAGGACTCAAATCCAGCCGCTCATTCAACTGCACCGTAATCTCAGAATCATCACTTCTAATCACTATTGATTCTACATCCCTGAACGCCCGGTCTCCACGACGTGCTATATAAAGCTTCTTGCCTGTCGATATCTGCCGGCTGCTCACAGTCTTGTTACTGCTAATAGACGCTATCGATATCGGATTCCTGCGAAGAAAACCAAGCTTCTCGCGGACAAAAGCTATCTGCGAACGCAATTGCTTGCCCTCTTCGAAATTCTCTCCCGAAAAACTCTCCTCTATAAGGTCTGTCGCTCCACGGTCAAAGGCGCTGCTTATTGTAAAAATCGATTCCCTTCGCTTCAGACCTACCCGCCCTGCTATCTTACCCAAAAGTGCTCGCTCATCTTCGCTAAGCCCGCGCCTCTCTGCATAATCAACAAATAAACGCTTATCTCTTCGCTTTTCAGTTATACGGCGACCATAACTCGTAAACAAAAGTACAACCGATAATACTACTACAATCAGCAAGCCGGTTACAATAAACCAGGTACCAGAGAAAAAACTTGGGCTTTTGAATTCACGAGCCGCATCCCAACGCTCTATTGGAGTTAAGCCCAACAACCACGCATATACTGAATTTACAACTGTTGCAAAAAACAACTTAGTTCTCCTTCAACGTTACCTTATCAGATTCGTAAGTTCGCGAAGAACGTCATTAGCTACTCTAATCGTCCGAGCGTTCGCCTGAAATCCGTTTTGCGCCTGAATCATCCGAACAAATTCCTGAGCTACATCAGTGTTGGATTGCTCCAATGCCGCCCCGTGTATCGTCCCGGCTCCACCTGTCATCGCCTGAGTTGCCATCGCCTCTCCGGAGTTGGTCGTCGGTATATAACAACCTCCGCCTATACTCTCAAGGCCGGTTGTATTCTGAAATAAAGCTACCTGAATAGTTGCAATATCTTTCTTGATTCCGTTGGAAAACGAACCTATAACCACACCCTCATTACTCACAGATACAGTCGATAACCTGCCCGCTGCATAACCGTCCTGTTCACGGGCCACCGCCGTAGAATTACCCGAGAATTGCGTCAATCCATCAAGTTCGCTGATTGTTCCCAAATTTAACTCTATCGTTTGAGGCACACTCGGATTATAAGTAAATGCTATTTCATATTCTGCCGAGTCTGCGCCGCTTATACCCGCATACGAACCATCACCCGCATCAAATGTTATTCCCTCGATACGACGTTTATCAATCGCTATACCAGAAATATCACCCGTAATTGATGTCATAACCATATCCCACGTATTCGCCGTATCCGTCCGAACAAACGCACCGGACAAAACATGTTTACCGCCTTGAGTATCATAAACTGTAATATTAATGTTCTTGACTTCATCACCTCCTACTGTTGGCATTTCAAAATATGCCGGCATCTCAAGAACACCCGTCCCGCTGTTGGTAAAGGTAAGTTTCACATCTGACAAACTGTAACCGCTATCCACATCTGTGATTTTTATCTGCCCATTCGACAACGAAGCTGTTGCATTAGTCGCTCCCAATACCGTATTCAAATGGCTTATGACATCATCCATAGTCGTTGTGTCCGTTACACTAAGCGGAGTCCCGTCCGCCAAAGGTGCCCCGTCATGCTCAAAACCTTCCACCTTTATCTCCGCCGAACTCAAAGTCCCGGTCGTAAACTGGTCAAGGGCGTCAAGCTCTGTAGTTCCACTGGCTATCGTGCCGCCACTGGTAGTGTACGTTATATTAGAGCTTAATTTCTGAGTCTGGGACGTCTCAAATGATGAATCAGAACTCAAATTACCCGACACTTCTACTGCCGTTGTCGCATTTGCCGGCATCGATACATCGTAAGGTATACTAATATCCTTGTCTCCTGATGTCTGAAATCCGTCACTCTCTCCAACAGAGCCGATTCGCTGCACCTTATAGCCCGTCGCTGGGTCAACCAGCCCGGAATTAGCATCTACCGAAAAAGAACCCGCCCTCGTGTAAACATCCTTCTCACCGTCACTCAATACAAAATACCCCTCGCCCTCAAGCGCCAAATCAAGAGGATTGCTCGTATTAACTATGTTTCCCTGAGTCATAATCGGTGCTATACCAGATATCTTAACTCCGCTGCCCATCTGCAGGGGATTCGTCCCGCCAATAGAACCCGTCGGCTGAGACGCCTTCTTTATTGTCTGGCTCAATAGCTCTGAAAACGTAACACGTTTGGCCTTAAATGCCGTCGTATTGACATTCGCCAGGTTGTTACCCGCTATATCCAGCATCTTCTGATGGGCCTGTAATCCGCTAACTCCCGCCGATAATGCAAAACTCATCTTTCTACTCCTTAAATTCTATGTTAATAAACCGCCTAAACTTTTTATTCTTCAACTTTAATTACCGAATCCAAACCAACAAAATATTGCTGCATATCTTCACCCGCTCCGGACAAAACTTTTAACGATATTTCACCCGTCTCAGGATTGTTCAAAACCGATTCCACCCTCCCGTCACACCCTGATAATGCTCCCATCGATGTATCCATCACAAAAAAACTGATATTCTTGCCAAGCAGGGAAGTCGCATAATTGCGATTAGTCAAAGAAAGAACTTCTGAAAATGACGTATTCATACCCTTCATTTGCTGAAGCTGAGAAAACTGCGCCAGCTGCGATGCCATCTGCTGGTTATCCAAAGGGTCAAGGGGATTTTGATTCTGGAGCTGAGTCACCAAAAGGTTCATATAATCCATTTGAATCTTACTTGCTGATTCGACTGATAATGCTGTCATATCTTTTATATCCTTTTAACTTTTTGAAAACTGATTTTTTTTAAATGCTCAAAATCCATATGTCGAATCTCTTCGCAATTGGTATGCCAAAGAAAATATATAAAAATCAAAATCAATATAATCCCCTGATACCAAAAGACTTAAAAAAATAATGTAACGAAAAAGAATATCTATCCCCCGCAATTGCTGAACACTAAAACGGATGATTTTTCCTAACCTGCTGAAATTTCTTCCACCATATAACCTTACAGCAACCCACAACCTGCAAAACACAACCTGCAAAACACAACCCGCAAAACACAACCCGCAAAACACAAATTTGACAATCGTGTCACCACTACGTCCTATAACTAAAAACACAATAACTCTGATTATAATGTCCGATAATGATGTAACGGTCTATAATCTTAACTCCCTCAAAAAAATACCTTACTTATTATTGGCCCGTCCCATAAAAAATTAAAGTCGTCACCCCGTTTCTGACGAATTATTTCACGTCCGCATAAAATAAAAAACCCCAATATGATTCTATAACTCTTTAAGCTGGAGCATAATGATTTTAAGCAGGACCGTTGTCGTCTCAAGTGATAATCAAATACAGAATTTAGCCAGGCAGACCGCAAGGGAAATCTTCCTCGCTGAAAATCTAAATGAAGCCCTCGATATCATCCAAAACGTAAAACCGGAACTTATCATCTTCGACCAGAACTCAAAAATTGCAGATTCTGCTGAATTCCTGGAAAAGACCGATAAAATCTCACTGAACATCCCAACAGTTATAATCGGAAATGAAAAACACGACAAAAATATCGAAAATGACCTCAAAAATTCAGTCCACCTTTGGCGTATCGAAAGCAAAAATGATTACGAGAAAATAAAAAATATCTCAGAAAAAATAAAACAAAAGACTCTGAAAAACAAAACTACAAGCGAAACAAAATTCTTCGTAAACGAACACGCTTCTGCTGCAAACATCGTAGGGCAAAGCAAATCTATATGCGATACCCTCGCAATGATGGAAACTCTCGCCAAAAGCAGATGCAACCCCATACTTATCGTTGGCGAAACCGGCACCGGAAAAGAGCTCGCCGCAAAAGCCGTTCATCAAATAAAACACCCGGATAAAAAATTCGTGGCCCTAAACTGCGCCGCTCTCACAGCAAATCTTCTCGAAAGCGAGCTCTTCGGGCACGTAAAAGGTGCATTCACGGGAGCTGACAAAGAAAAAACAGGACTGCTCGAAATCGCCGGCTCCGGCTCTATCTTCCTCGATGAAATCTCTGAAATGCCGCTAAACCTGCAGGCAAAACTCTTGAGATTTATTCAGGAAAAAAATTTCAGAAAAGTCGGCGGCACGAAAACCATCGTCTGCAAAGCTACCATCATCGCCTCAAGCAACAAAAACCTGAAAAAAGAAGCAAACAATAACCGCTTCAGAAAAGACCTGTTCTACAGATTAAATATCTGCCCCATTCATATCCAGCCTCTAAGAGCAGAAAAACGAAAAGAGGACATAAAAATCCTCGCTGAATACTTCCTCAAAAACTCAATCATCGCCCCGGAAAAAAAAGATAAAATTAACTCTATTACAAAATTAGCCCTCGAATCGCTCGAAAAACACCATTGGCCTGGAAACGTAAGAGAACTCAGAAACACTATCGAAAGGGCAATACTGCTCGAATCCACCGACAAAATCGGTCTCAGCAGCATCAAAATCGACTCAGACCAGGACGAAAACGATTATCCGGCACAAACAACAAACTTCAACGACTTCTCCCTGCAAAAAGCTGAAAAACAGCTCATTGCAAGGGCGCTGAAGGAAACAGGGTGGCAGAAAACAAAAGCCGCTATACTCCTCGGAATCACCAGGGCAACGCTATACGCTAAAGTCAAACAATACAATATCAAAGACAGCTCCAACCAAAATTACAAGCCAAAAGCAAACTCACCTCAGCCGGTCGCCGTTAATTAAACCTGTCCTGCACTCTAATAAACACCATATACCTCTAACCTCGTAATTCGTCTCACGGGTCACTGGGTACGTGTCACGATAAGGCCTCGTCCTATCTATCCTTAACACACCAAAGGCGTGTCAGAAAATCTACCGACACGTATAGATTCCTGACACCAAAATCATAGCTCAAAACCACACCCAGCATCTATTTTGGGTAAAAAATCAAATAGGTGCGGGGAAAAAACGCTTCTTACAACAAAAACCACCTCATAAACAACAACTTATCAATTCCTCACCCATCCTGGCACAAATATTGCACAATACAAAAAAGGTTGGTAAATACGCCTGAAAATCGAATAAATATCGCCTAAATCAAACATTCTTCAGTTGTATCGAAAGTTATGGTTAAAGAAAACCAAAATAATTTCGATGAGAACAACGAACTCCACGAGCCGTTGGACACCGAAATATTCAACGAAAACTTCGCTGACGATAACACAATAAATAACCTTGAACCTACCCTGAGCGAAAAAGATGTCTTCGCCGGCGACCGTGATTTCTATAACCGACTCACAAATCCCAACAATGCCCGCCCAATCAAAACCAGAAAAAAACGCTTTAATGCAATTCAAAAATTCCTAGCCGTATCTATCATACTATACCCCTACCCATTGTCAAGACAAAAAACCGGTTCTTTTAAGGTGGACTCATCGCCACTGGTTAAGGCCGTTGGAAGGGTGGGAGCCCGAAGGGCGACCGGTGTCCAACCGGCGACGCCATATACCTCGGCGGGGGTGCGGTAGCCCAACGCCTGATGCAATCGCTGATTATTATAAAACTCAAAATAGCGGCCAAGATAATACCTCGCCTCGGCCACTGTCTGATAGTCTCGCAT
>JAUVVQ010000068.1 GCA_030604525.1 Phycisphaerae bacterium
ATACTTTTTATGCAAAACAAACCCAATTTCCCAAAAGCCGCAACGAACATAACTCCTGTCCTAATAAAACCTTATATCAATATTCCTCTTCGCAACACCTTCAAAAACAAACCCAATTCAAAGCCAATCGAACCCAATCGCCAAAACCCCAAAATGAGCTTAAACTCTTCTTACACAATGGCTTACGAAAAAAAACAGCGATTTTACTCCGCCCTTCACAAACAGATACTAAATAGCAATAATTGCTTGAAAACACTTAAAGTTTCTCTCCCATCCATCGAGAATATGTGTAGGAACTTTACTGAAAAAAACCGAATTCCTTTTTTAAACAAAAACGTGAAAATGACCGTAGCCCAGGTAGAAAAACCTGCTGCCATTGCCGATTTAGCAGAGCTTGCCTTCGCCAGCTTCTGCAGCCGGCTCAAGGATAATTTCAACCTCGAAATCGAATCCGCCTCTGGCGAAAAAATAGCCCTTCAAAACTTACAAGAGCTAAACTCGCATTTTAACACTCTAAACGCTGTAACACCCTTCCATGCTCAAGGTGCTTTACAAGGCGACCTTTACCTCATATTCGATAACAATGCGCTCTTTACCCTTGCCGGCCTGATTAGCAATACACCACAAAAACAAATAACAAAAAACATCGAATCCGCTTCAATAAAAAACGCTGATAAATACTACGACGCCATCGCTGAAGCTGCAAATTGGCTCATCGCCGCATGGGACAACACCTCACGTTCTAAATTAAACAAATACATAGGTTTCCAAAAAAAGAACACCAAGCTACACAAAAACTGGACAAATGCACAAAAATTCCTACAGCTCGAAGACAACCGGCAATTTGTCCTCTTCCCCTGCCAAATCAAAACCAAAACATCTGCCCCTCTTGAATTGGCAATACTTGCAGAAAAATCACTATCAGAAAAAATAATACAAACAGAAGATGGAAAATCCTCCCAAACCGAAGAAAATCCAAACAGCGATAACCACATCCCACAATCCGCCTCTGGCGGGGAAAAAAATAACCAAATGACCGAAAACCAGCCAAAAAAAAATAACACCAAAAAGAAACCTGACAAAGAAAAAGAAAATACCACCGATACTTCAACTAAAGCCCAGCAGCAAAATCAATCCGAACAACAACCGCAACGCGAAGTCTCAAAAGCAATAAAACAAATGACTCACCCACCCGACAACAAAAACACTGAATCAAAAAGCAAAAAAAACAACACTCCAAAATCCAGCTCCCAGCTCACTGCAAAGGACATTATGCAAACTGATTTCCCCTGGGCCACCACGGAAGACACCGTCCAGCAGCTCTTGAATAAAATGCAGCAGTTCGACATCGAATACGTCCTCATCGGCGAAAACCACGTCCCTACAGGAATCGTCTCAAAAACTGACCTCAACTCCGCCATAAGTCCATACCTGAGGGACATCTTCTCGAAATGGAAAAGGCCGCTCGATGACGCATCACTGAAAATTAAATGCAAATGGATTATGACCTCCCCCATACACACTATTACACCGCATTTTACCCTCAATAAGCTCTTAACTCATATGAGCCAATACCGCCTCAAGTGCCTGCCTGTCGTTGACATACAGGGAAATGCTCTCGGCCTCGTCACCGCCTTCAATATCTTCGAAGCGATACTCAAACAAAATACGCCGGAACCTGGACCGAATCCTTCCCTCTCTACCCCTTAGATGTCCAATTGCTATCTAACGGCTAAACCTGACAAAAACCGGCACGCAGACAAGCCGCCGCTAACTCTGACCGCGACGTTCTATCCCCTGAAGCAAAACCGCAAAGATGATTATCAATCCTTTAATTACCTGCTGTGGATAAGCGGGAACATTCTTCAAATTCATAATATTACCTATCATACCAAGTATGAACACGCCGAGAAGTGTATTCAAAGCAGTCCCCCGACCACCGCCAAGACTCGCTCCTCCTATAACTACCGCTGCTATCGCATCAAGCTCAAAACCACGACCCACTATAGGAGAACCCACTCCCGTCCTTGATGTGCTGATTATACCTGCTATCGACGCCAGAGCACCCGATATGCCGTAAACCAGAAATTTATAAACACCAACTCGAACTCCAGAAAGTTTCACCGCCGTCTCGTTACTGCCTATCGCTACCACAAGTCTGCCGAAAACCGTATAGCGAAGAACTACAAATACGATAACAAATATAGAAAACATCAATACTACCGGCTGAGGTACACCTGAAAAATACCCCGGTATCTTGAAAAAATATCCGCTGCCGAAAGACTTCAAAGACGCACCCGATTCCCTAACCAGTATAGGCGAACCATTCGAAATAATATAACCCAGACCACGCCCGATTGTCATCATCGCCAATGTCACCACAAACGGCGCTATCCTCCGGTTGGATACTAAAAAACCTGATACGCTGCCAAGTAACACACCTGCAAATACCGTCAACACAAGAGACATCCAAAGCGGCATCGACAAAAGAAAATATGCGCTCAGCACACTCGCCACCGCAAGAATCGAGCCAACCGAAAGGTCTATACCACCTGTCAGTATAACCAAAAGCATACCCATACTGATAATGCCTATTCCGGATACCTGACGTAAAAGATTAAATATATTCGTCTCAGAAAAAAAACGGTTTGAAACAAATGATGATGCAAACACCAAAACCAAAAATATGAAAATCGTATTATACTTAAGTAATGTATCAATCCCTTTCTTTAATCCTTGCCTCATTTCTTGACACCTCCTGTAATTCTAAAACTTACCCGCTCGTACGAATATCCACCGCTGAACTTCTACTCCTGCCTATCGCCGCACGCATAATATTCTCTTCGCTTAACTGCTCTTTATCAAGAATATCCGATATGGCTCCCTGACGCATCACAACTACACGGTCACATATCCCGATTACCTCAATCGTCTCTGAGCTTATAAATATAATACCCAATCCCCGCGCCGCAAGCTCATTTATCAAATTATATATCTCAACCTTCGCACCTACATCCACTCCGCGGGTCGGCTCATCAAGTATTATCAACGAACTGTCCGTTCCGAACCACTTCGCAAGAGCTACCTTCTGCTGATTACCGCCACTCAAATCTGTCACCGCACTTTCCGTGCTCCTGGCCTTAATCCGAAGCCGCTTTATCAATTCCTCGGTAATTCTTTGCTCTTTCGTTTTCTTAATAAAACCAAACCAACCCATAACACTGCGAAGTCTCGGCATCGTGACATTCTCTCTAACAGACATCGAAAGTATCACACCCTGACCCTTACGGTCCTCCGGCACAAAACCGATACCACTTCTCACCGACTCTCTCGGCGACTTCAGCTGCAGCTCCTTTCCACACAGCTCTATACGCCCTGAATCCCTCTTGTCCGCTGCAAATATCGCCCGAACCGTCTCTGTCCGCCCGCTGCCGACCAGACCGGCTATACCGAGCACCTCTCCCGCTCGAACAGAAAAAGACACATCCCGGACTTCTTTACCTCGATTCAATCCCTCCACTCTAAGTATCTCCTCACCTATCCTTAATTCACGTTCCGGAAACATTGTCGTCAGCTTACGGCCTATCATCATCCTGATAACATCATCCGGCTTCATCTGCTCTGTTTTACCCTCTCCTGTTACCTGACCATCTTTCAGCACTGTTACCGAATCAGCAATCTCAAAAACCTCCTCCAGCCGATGCGAAATATAAACAATACTAACGCCCTGCTCCTTCAATCTGCGCAAAATCTCAAATAAACTCTTAACTTCCTTAGGTGCCAGAACTGCCGTCGGCTCATCCAGGATAAGTATCCTCGCCTCCTCCGACAATGCCTTGGTAATCTCTACTACCTGCTGATATGCTACACTTAACTGCCAGACCATCTTGCGAGGATTGATATCAAAACCCAGACCGCCAATCAACTCCTCCGATTGACGATAAAGACGACCCTTGTTGATAATTCCCCCCCTGCTGCTCAGATGGTCAAGATATATATTCTCCGCCACCGTCAAATCAGGCACCAACGCAAACTCCTGGTAAATAATCGCTATCCCAAGTTGCCTGCCTGAATGTGGATTACTTATTTCAACCTCTTTGCCCTCGATTCTGACAACACCTTCGTCCTTCTGATAAGCACCGGAAAGTATTTTCATCAATGTCGATTTGCCCGCCCCGTTCTCTCCAACCAAGGCATGAATCTCACCAGGCCTTACTCGAAAACTAACCTCACGAAGCGCATGAACTCCACCGAATTCCTTCGTTATTCCAACCATCTCTACGCTGTAATCTGCCGGCAACACTCACTCTCCAAACGCTCAAATATCCCTTTCAAACTCACTTCAGTCAATCCACCTACTTATTTCTACTTCAACAGCCCGTCCATAAATATCTAACTTGAAAAACAATACAAAAAATAACTAAAACGGTGCATTCGGGTCGTAATATTTATCCACATTCTCCTTGCTTATACAGACTGCAGGCGTATAAGATTTCGCAGGAAAATCACGCTCGCCCTGCAATACCTTCAAACCTATCTCTATCGCCGTCTCCGCTATCAACACAGGATTATTCATCCCCGTCGCTCCATACTCACCCGCCTTGATAAGCGCCAGCGCCTCCTTCTGTCCATCCGCACAAGCCGCTATCAATATATCATCTTCTCGACCAGCTTCCTTCAGAGGACCCAAAGCCCCCAATGCCATACTGTCATTCTCCGCTAACATCACATTCATCTCCGGATGAGCAACAAGCATATCCTCCATCGCTTGCTGTCCGCCTGCATTATACCAGGCTCCCCACCCCTGAGATACAATATCAAACCGAATGCCTCCGTATGAGCGAAGCTGTTGTTCTATAATCCCGGTAAACACCCCGTCACGACGAGTCCTGCCCACAGGATTACCCGGAACACCGCTTATTAAACCCATCTTTATCCGCTTGCCATTCATCTGTTTAACTATCCACTCACCTATAAGTATTCCATTAGCTCGATTATTAGACTGCACCGTCGTAACAAAATCAGCCGACGGGTCTATCGAGCTGTCGATAACAATTACAGGCACGCCCGCCTTCGTCGCCATCTTCGTCGCCGGTATCGAACCCTGAGGGTCTTTCGGATTAAATATCAAAAGGTCTATTCCCTGAGCAAGCAAATCCTCTACATCACCAAGCTGCCTGAGCATATCGTCCTGGGCATTCGTATACGAAAAATCAAAACCCAGCTCCTCCGCCTTCTTTCTCGCAGCATCCAGTTGCGCCTTAAAATAAGGATTACCAAGTGTATACATCGATACCCCTATCCTGACATCATTCAAATCCGCTGACGCACTCCCGCCGGCCTGCTCCGCGGAACTCTCTGCCGCCGGCTCCTTTTTACAACCAATAAATCCAAAAAACAAAAAACTCAACAAGCTGCTCAATAGCAAATACCTTACCATCTTCATTTTGGCATCTCCCGAATATCTCTAAAACTAAATTTCGAAAAAACAATAATACTCAAATCCCTCCCCTTATGCAACGAAACTTTCAACCCAAACCAAACCACCACACATTAACCGCAGCCAAATTCAATAACACCTGAACCCGCGAATTCCATCGAAAAAAAAACACAGAAAAAAATCTCTCTGAGCCGGCTCAAAACAGGAGCTTGACCTGATACGCCTCTTTTTATCGGAAACTCCTCAAAAAACCTGTTCAATGCAAAAAACAGCTTGATTTTCCACACCAATAATTGGTATAATTATCAAAGCAATTGGGGGTTGTACAGATACAGCTTAATTACAAATTTGGGGGTAATTATGAAAAAGTTCACAATTCTTCTAATGCTGGTAATTCCTTGCACTGCTTTCGCTGTCCTAAGTGACCTGAATCCGCCTGACTGGAGAACAGACCCGCCGCCGAATTCGCAAACAACTTTCCAGGGATGGTCATTCTCAAACCCCGGCAACCCCGCAGCGCCGGAACAAGCCGATAACCAATTCGGAGCTTCAGACGTGGACATCTCTGGAGGCATCTGGTTACAATCATATAATGGCAGCGAAGGTGTATGGAGAATCACACAAAACGGCGACTTCGATATCCACATACCGAACACCTCAAGTAATGAACCGGAATCTCGCAAAGAAGTTTGGCTGCAAATCATCTACGCCGACCCAGCCGGCTCTGGCTTCAATATTCCCATTATTACTAATCCATTATACTATGAGCTCACAAAAATATCTTCGCAAAATATCTCAAACAACTACCTGCTCGATACTTACCTTATCAAATTCGCCCCGAACCCAACGGAAGAGAATATCAAAATCCTCTCTATTGACAGCACAATGTACGTTGATGAAATAGTCATCGACACCATCTGCATACCCGAACCCGCCACAATCTTCATCCTCGGCCTGGGCTCATTAATATTCATAAGAAAACGTAACTAAACCGCTAAACCATTACACATATACAATCTCAAGTCACAGCTTGCCCCTGTCCGCTGCTGCAATCAAACCGCTCGCCCACTCTTCCGAGTTCCTACCCGACGACATCACATAATTCCAAAAACCACTCTCTGCTTAAAGAATCGCCGATAATAATAAAAAAATATACCATCTGATAAAGAATTTTCTGGAATGCTAACCCCTTTGAAATCAATCACTTAGCCCAACTACTCAAAAAAAATCAAAAAAAACAAATTTTTTCTTCTAAAATCCTTGACTTTTCATAATATGTGTCCTATAATATTTATTGTTTGAATACTCTTGTGAAGCAAAGAATACCCGGAGGTATTGATGAAGAGTAAAGGCAAAGTGGGACAAAGGGGGAAGGGAAGTGTAATCCTAGCTATTTCCCTTTTAATTGTTGTATTAGTCTGTTTTGCTTCCAATAAGCCAGTTGTAGCGGATGCTATACCTTTAACTTTTAATGTTGAAACTGATGAAGACGGGGGGCATGTTGGTTTGTTAACGGTATGGACTGATATCGATATGGATGCTGTAATTGCAAATCCTGAAGAGCAGTATGGCTGGTATCTGCCGACCGGACCGGGCGAAATGTACGAGGGTGGTATAGATATTTATGCTACGGGCGAGCCGGGCCTTCTAATGGCACATGTTGGCGGTGCATCAATACAGCTTCAGGGAGACCCGTCTATATCTCTTGGCTTTTCCGTTACTGCCGGCCAGTATGCCTCTTCCTTTTCTTTTGCTTCTCCTGTTATGAATTTTGCCCCCATCAGTAATACAGAAGCCTATGCCGAAGC
>JAUVVQ010000025.1 GCA_030604525.1 Phycisphaerae bacterium
CCCTTTTTTCCTCCAAATCTTATTAGACACTGATTTACACGGGATTAACACCGATAATTTTTGCCATCCCACACCAATTAGGCGTGAGTTTCCACTCAATTCGTGCGGGACAGTCGCCGGACACAGAGAATCGAAGTTAGAATTAAAAAGTAGAAAAATAAAAAGGGAAATTTCACCACAAAGGATACGAAGAAATTTAGCCACAGGGAGATAAAAAAATACTGTAAATATTGAATCCCGCAAAGGCGCCAAGGCGCAAAGAAAAGATGGAAGAAAATGGGTGTTCAAAAGTACCTCCTGTTTTAGAGTTTTCTATTTTCATTTTTTGGGCGGGGGGAAAACACGCCCTCTACGTTAGGGGGGACTTGCGCATTTGGTCGAAAAACAGGGATTTTTTACAGTTCAAAACAACGGAAGTGATTGTGTAATAAGGAGATAAAAATTTTCAAAAAACTTGGTTTTTGCTTCCAGCTATATGCAAAAATGATTGAAATTTAACAACGGATTACGCCCCATTAGAAAAAGAGAAGGCACGTTTCTAACGGGGTAAACAGGTTTCACGGATTTTTTTCTCCCGCAAAGACGCAAAGTTTACACAAAATAAAAAAACAAAAAAGTAGCCACAGAGATCACAGAGGAAAAAGAGAAAGTGTCCAAAAGTAACCTAAAAAGCACGAAAAGTGGTCAAAAATGCACGAAAAGTGGGCGAAATTTGTAGTTTTAGACACTGATTGGCAGAGGTTCTGGTTCCCCGCCTGCGCGGGGATAAATTTGGATTGCAGATATGTAAAAGAAAAGTATAATTGTAAATTACACCTTGGAAGCGGGAACTTCATTGAATTATTTGAAAAGTTGAGGATGTTCTAAATTCTTAATGGAAGATTTTGAAATCTTTGATTTGACGGGAAGAGAAGGGTTTGGGTAGTATTGTTTATTTGGTAAGATTATTGATGCCGTACGAAGAAAAATATGCTTTTTAAGCGATTAAATGAGAAATGTCAGAAGAGAGGTATTTATGCGACAAAGAAATAGGGGTGGAATTTTCATTAGTCTATTTGGTCTGTTTGGCGTACTTCTTTTGATTGCGGGCATAAGCATGCTACTACCTATGTTACTACAGCATTCTTTTAGTGCGGCAGGAGGACCATTCGGTGTTGTTATGGGTGGTGGAGCTATATTAATTGGCGGTGCTATTGTATTTGAGGTAATTAGAAGCCAGAAGAAATAACAACAAATAAAATTGGTTGACGGCAAGTGCGGGGTTTATTTCGTCGATTGTCGCTTGATGGATGAGGCCGGCGCAGCCGGCGTTTTATTTTAATATATTGACAGTGGGTCGGGATTTGTGGTAAATTGAGAATTGTGGGAGAAGCGTGTGTGGTGCGTGCTTGCGATAGCAAGCAGAAAGTGGAACATTTGAACAGGAGAACAGGAGAAATTGAAAATTGATTCTTGTGGAATTTGAAAAATGGTAACTGAGGCCTTTAATTTTAATGAACACCTTTAATTTACATGAACGAAAAAGATATATACAATTTCTTCAAAGAATCTTATGAATTTGAGCATGAACGAAAAGACGTTCTTAATTCTAGATTAAGCTTTGTTCTTACCTCGGTAATAGTGATAGTTGGAGCAGGTGCTTACTTGATTAACAATATGGAATTCATGCCCATAAATACTTTCAAAGTAATATTTTTGGTTTTTCTTTTTATATTTATAATACCTGTTACATTTGCGTTTTATTATCTTTACAAATGTTTGTTTTGGTTTAAATATCGGTACATCGCTTCTCCTGCTTTAATCTATAAGTATATTGAAGACTTAAAAGAATATAATGAAAAGTCAAAACACAATCTCGATATAGGAATAAAAATTGAGAAATTATTAAAACATCAGTATAGTCAAGCTGCATCCAAGAATAGGTCTAACAATAAGATAAAAAATGGGTATTTTGTGCGGTCTTTAATTTCAACGTCAATTGCTGGAATTGTTGTTATATTACTAGCCGTACCATATTATGTCACGAAAGCTACAAAATCAAAAGAAACGATACTTGTAAATGTAAAAAATTTATCGGAGGTTTCACTAATGTTAGATGACGAAAATAAAGAAACACATGAAACACCAAAGGAACCAGAGATAGAACCTGAGCTGGTTGAACCCACGCCCCCGCCAATGGAGGATATCACAGAAGCAGATGTGACCGAGTCTGATACCGAAACGAGAGATATAGAAGAAGATAAATAATTTAAAAGAACAAATCATTTGTATAAACAATATCCGCCGCAGGCGGTCTTCGGGTAATTTTAAGCCCTCGTGAACCACGTCGGGTTCAGGGTAATTTTTAGCTTTTAGTGTTTAGTTCGCCTTGGGTTCGCCTGCGGCGAATCTTACTACCTTGCGATTTGCTCCTCCTAAGAAAATATGCTGCTTTTGCGTTGTAGTGTTTGAGATTGCCACAGTCGCCTTCGGCTCCTTCGCAATGACCCCCGATACTCGCCTTCGCGGGCACAGGCGGAAACGTTCGAGGGCAGGCGGGTGGATATCGAAAGTAGAGGTAAATTATGTTCTGAGGCCAGATCCTTCGGCTGCGCTCAGGATGACAGGGGGAGGATAAAAGCAACCCACAGTGTAAAACTGTGGGCTAAACATTTTAAAGGATAAAAGCAACCCCCAATGTAAAAAACATTGGGGGCTAATTTTTTGGAGTGGCCCGTGAATGACGTTGGGTGCAGGGCAGGCAATTCATTTTGTTAGACGCATTAGATATAGATTTTATCCATCAAGCGTGGGAATGGGATGCATTGTCTGATGTGTTTTTGCTGAGTGAGCCAGGCGATGGTTCTTTCTATTCCGAGTCCGAAACCGCCGTGAGGGACTGAGCCGTATTTTCTCAGGTCGAGGTACCAGTCGTAATTTGCAGGGTCAAGCTTTTGTTCTTTGATTCGTTTTAGTAGAGTCTGGTAGTGGTCTTCTCTCATAGAGCCGCCGATGATTTCTCCGAAGCCGGCGGGTGCGAGCATATCGAAGTTCTGGACGACGTTTTTATTTTCGCTGTCTTCTTTCATATAAAATGCCTTTGCGTGTTTCGGGTAGTGTGTGACGAAGACGGGTTTTTCGTGCATTTGGGAGATGATGGTTTCATCAGAGCCGCCGAGGTCTTTTCCCCATTGGAATTGTTCGGCGAGTTTTGCGTGCTTAGGGTTGTTTTCTATTTTTGTGTCAAGCTCGGAAAGCGTGGAGTTAAGCTCGATTAACTCGGCGTCGAATTTTTCTTTTTTCCATTTTTTCAACGGCTGTTTTAGCTCGTTTTCCAATTCTTCGATACGCGAGAGGAGATTCTGTTTTTGTTCTTTGAGATTTTCGAGCTGATTAGAGAGGAATTTCTTTGCTTTTTCGCCTTTGAGGATATCGACGGTATCGGTATAGGTCAGCCGGTCGAAGGGCGGCGTAATTTTTTCGAGAGATTTCGTATTGACATTGAGGGTGTTTAGCTGTTCCTTGTTTTTATTCAGGACTTGTTCAACGATGTAAGCGGTGAAGTTTTCCGCTAATTCGAGTAGTCCGTCGAGGTCGATGAAGGCGATTTCCGGCTCTACCATCCAGAATTCGGTGAGGTGTCTTCTTGTTTTGCTTTTTTCTGCTCTGAAGGTCGGGCCGAAGCAGTAAACCTTTCCGAAGCTCATAGCGGCGGATTCGAGGTGCAGCTGGCCTGTTTGTGTCAGGTGAATGGGGGTGCCGAAGTAATCGACTTCGAAGAGGGAGTCAGCTTCTTCTCCGGCGGCGGTGGTGAAGATAGGAGTGTCGATGAGGGTGAAGTCGTTTTGGTTGAAGAAGTTTCTGATGGCGTTGATTATGGTGTGTCTGATTTTTCCTATGCACCACTGTCGTTGAGAGCGGAGGTGGAGGTGTCGGTTTTTGAGGAGGAAATCGATTCCGTGTGATTTTGGTGTGATGGGATAGTCAGTGGTTTCTGAGATGATTTTGGCGTTGGTGAGGTCTAATTCGTATCCGCCGATGCTTCTTTCGTCCTGCCGGACAGTTCCGGTTACGGTAAGCGAGGATTCCTGGCCGAGGTGTTTTATTTTATCGAAGAGATTTTCGGGGACATTGTTTTTTTCTACGATACACTGGCAGAGTCCGGAGCCGTCTCGGATTATGATGAACTGGATTTTTCCGCTGGAGCGGCTGTTGTAGAGCCAGCCGGCGAGCGTAACTTGTTTTTGGACGTGGTTTTTCAGGTCAGATATTTTGGTGAAAGTATTTTTGGTCATATTATTTCCTTATTATTTTTTTGGCCAGATGAGCCAGTCATCTGCACCGTGTGAGTTATAGAAGCGGCCTTTGGCGTCTTCGTCTATTTTGTTTTTGCCTTTGCTATAGAGGATGAAATTTTCATCATTCAGCTTGTAGCCGTAAGCGGAGTTGTTTATGGGGTCGGTAAGGGAAATTTCGGGGAAGAGATGTTTTATATATTCCAGTTTTTGCGGCCAATGGCCATTTTGATTTTTGCAGCGTCTTAATGCGATGATTATTTCGGAAGCTTTCTTGAAAGATTTTGTTCGAATGAAGATGTCGTATTTCTGCCGGATGAGTTTATGTATAGTTAAGTGAATAAGGTATGAGAGATTAAAAACTGTTTTATCGAAGAAGAGATTTTCCCGGTAGTTCGGGTGGTGATAGAGATTTGTCATTTGGGAGTATTGATTTAGTGTATCATCGACGATTTTTCCGGTAGAGTCTGGATTTGCGGGTACAAAGAAGGCGAGGAAGAATGATTCTGCTTTAGCAAGTATTTTTGACTGGTATGAGTTTTTTGGGTAGTTTATCCCTAAGGCGGCTGTCAGGTATCGCTCGCGTGTTCTTCTGATTTTTTCGTTTTTATTTTTTTCGTAGAGTGTCCACAACAGGATATTTTTCTGTTTGATGGTTTCGAGCTGAACGATTTTTGCCCAGGCATTTTTCCAGTTGTGGTTTATTCGCTTGAGTGTATTGTCGATTTTATTGAGGTAAATTTCGTTTGGTTTTCCATTGACGAGGTATTTATTGATATTTTTCAGTGTATTAGTTTCTAAAACGAGGCCTGTCAGGAAGTCTATAGCGAATGGCTGTTGTCGCAGATGTTTAGAGATTTCGAGCAGTGCGATTTGCTTTTGGAGTGCCTGGTCGATTCGGTTTTCAGCGAGGTCATTGTTTGCGGCGCAGGATAGTAAGCAGAACCAGTTTTTATGGAATTTTGTGTGCATTGGAATCGAGCTGGGGTAGCTCAGGAGGTATTTTCTGTCTATTTTGTAAAAGCATTTTTTCTTTTTCGATGCGACGATGAGAGCGGCGATAGTTTTATTCTGTTTTTTGAGCCAATTTGAGAGTTCGGGGAATTGTTCAGTTTTCCAGGGTTTTTCCATTGCGGTGTAATAGAAGAGGTTCGGGTCCGGCGGGCTGGATTCGGCATAGTTTTGTTTTTGGTTTTCCATCAGTCGATTGTAAAGGACAGCGGCATTTTTATCTTCGGAGAGGGCGAATTTTTCATTAAGAGCGTTTAGCTCTTTTTCGAGGTTAAGATTGTAAGGTATCCAGGTTCCATTTTCCGGTATGATTATCCAGATGATAAGTGTTAGACCGGCAAGTGCGGCTGCCATCCAGAACCATTTTTTGTAAGGTTTCGACAGAAGTGCGGCGGCGAGGGTAAAGATGAGCAGGACGGAAGTTAGTTTCCAGGGGACGTGAAAGATAACAGCAGTAATCAGGAAGAATGAAAGCACTCCCAGTCCGATGTATTTGATGAGTTCCCAGGGAGTCGGCAGTTGTTTGTTTTTAACTTTGTTTTTTTGTTTTTCCTGTGGCATTCTACATTTCCAGTTTTTTGCGCAGGTAGCCACTGAGCTTGTCCGTTGAGAGTCTTATTTGTTCCATAGAGTCCCTGTCTCGGAGGGTGACGGTATTGTCCTCTTTAGTTTGTCCATCGATGGTGACGCAGAATGGCGTGCCCGCTTCGTCCTGTCTTCTGTATCTTCTTCCGATAGCGCCTTTTTGGTCGTAGAAACAATTGAAGTATTTTTTAAGCTCATTGCAGATTTTTTTTGCAGTATCCGGCATTCCTTCTTTTTTAACGAGTGGGAAGACGGCGGTTTTTATTGGAGCCAATTGGGGGTGGAATCTGAGGAGGTTTCTTGTTTCGCCTCTGACCTGTTCTTCATCATAAGCGTCGACGAGGAATGCGAGAGTGCTTCTGTCGATGCCGGCGGATGGTTCGATGACATAAGGGATATATCGTTTTTTGTTTTCCTGGTCGAAGTATGACAGAGGTCCTTTGTGGTAGTCGGGGTCTTCGGCTTTTAGCTGGATTTTCGAGAGGTCATTGTTGTTTTCGAACCAGTCGTTTAGTGTTCTGATTCCTCTTTGGTGTTGTCTGAGGTCGTAGTCGGTTCTGTTTGCGATGCCTTCGAGCTCCTGCCAGTCCCCTGAGCCGAAAGGGAATTTGTATTCGATGTCAACACAGGCCTTTGCGTAGTGTGCGAGCTCGTCGGGGTCGTGTTGTCGGAATTGGAGGTTTTCTTTTTTTATTCCCAGAGCGAGATACCAGTTGAATCTTTTTTCCTTCCAGTGTTCATACCATTTTTCATCGGTGCCGGGTTCGCAGAAAAATTCAAGCTCGGCCTGTTCGAATTCCCTTGTTCTGAAGATGAAAGCTTTGGTGGTGACTTCGTTTCTGAAGCTTTTCCCGATTTGTGCGATGCCGAAAGGTATTTTTACCCTGGCGGTATCGAGGACATTTCTGAAGTTTACGAAGATTCCCTGAGCGGTTTCCGGTCTGAGGAACATTTTCATAGAGTCATCGACGTTTGCGCCCATTTGTGTTTCGAACATAAGTCTGAATGGCATTGGTTCGGTGAAATTTCCGACGGCGCCGCAGGCGGGGCATATTTTGTTGGTTAAATCGTGAGCGTGAGCTTGAGCGGCATCGATAGAGATATGTTCGGTGTGTTCATCGTCGGCGGTGTTCGATTTTTCTTTGAGGTGGTCGATTCTGCTTCTTGTGTTGCACTTTTTGCATTCGGCGATGAGGTCTGCGAATTTGTCAGCGTGTCCTGAGGCCTTCCAGACGAGCGGGTGCATAAGTATCGAGCAGTCGAGTCCGACGACGTCATCCCTGGTTTGCACAACGGATTTCCACCAGGCCTTTCTTACGTTTCTTTTTAGTTCGACGCCGAGAGGTCCGTAGTCGTAACAGCTTGCCAGGCCGCCGTAGATTTCGCTTGACTGGAAGATGAATCCCCTGCGTTTACACAATGATACGATATCGTCGAGTTTTGTGATTTTAGCCATATATTTTTCTTCCCAATAATCAGTAATAGATAATTGATTTTCAATTCTCTTAGTCGGCCTATTATATAGGCCAAGGGATAAATTACAAGGATTGAAAGCTGCCAAATTACGCCACAGAGGCCACAGAGAAAAAAAGATAATCAATCATCATCAATATAGTCACTCCCGCGAAAGCGGGAGTCTATTTTTTTACGAGCAACGAATCACGAGCTACGAGCCACTAATCTGCCGGGCCTTCGGACGAGATTTCGGTTTGACAATTCTGACTGTGAAAGGCATAATAAGCAAAAATAAGATTTTGAAAGGAGAAAATTATGAAAGCGAAAACGTTGTGGATTTTGGCTGTCTTGGTTGTTTCTTGTGTCGCACTTTTGTCTGTGAGACTTTTAGCGATTAGTTTCGAGGAAAAGTCTCAACTTGAAGATTATGGGATTTCTACATTAAAAGGTTTAAAGGCAATTAAGCCAGTTGTTATAATTATGGCGCCAGATAAAAAAGCTAATCTTGCCTCTTTAACCGAGAGTGACTTGCAGACACAAGTTGAACTTGCTTTGCGAAAAACCGGAGTGAAAGTTTCTTTAAAAAAGAATAGTCAGCAAGATTTAAGTGTTGCTCTGCTCAGGGTTTCGGTCCTTTTAAACGACGTTGTCATTTCTAGCGGCGCCCAACTATATTCTTTCGTTGCAAATGTTGAACTCACCCAGCTAGTCCAGCTTACCAGAGACTCAGAAATCTACACTGCGGCTAGAACCTGGCCAATGTACGATTTTGAACTCCCAATTATAGCAGGTGAAGCAAAAATAGAACAGGCAATTAAAGACGAAGTAACCCGCCAGGTAAACGAATTCTGCAACGACTATCTTGCAGCCAATCCGAGGGAGCAACAAAAGAGCGAACATATGTGATCTATAAACGTTACGCGGAACGCAATAGTTTAATCATAATAGGTGCTGAAAGATTATGTCTAACGATGAAAATTTAGAGAAAATTATCGATAAACTCTGTGAGAACTTAGATTACGCTTGGAGGTATTATTTCACGCTTGAAGCGTTGCATGAGCAAGCTAAATCAGATGCTAGCATTATAGATAATTACTCTCTTTTTTTCCTTACCATCTACCATTCATTGTTCGATGCTCTATTTTTGAGGATAGCTCACTTCACTGATAAACGCATAAATGTCGTTAGCTTCCACTACTTACACAAGAAAATAGAAAAATGTTATCCAAATAACGATGCCGCAAAGAGGTTGATATCCGAAGGTAGAAATCTTTTAAATAGCAATACACTCTGCAACCTCAAAAAAATTAAGGATTGGCGGAATAAAGTAGTTGCACACCTCAGTAGTGAGGTATTTCTTCAGGGTTCAGATTTTTTTGACGAGAATAGATTACATTTACTTGAAATAAGAAAAATTTTAAACACTTTTGAACGGATAATTAAGAAATACGGCTTTCATTTTTTAGAAAGGTTTGATTATACACGGTCAAACAACGTAAAAAAAGTTACTAATAGGTTGTTCAGGAGTTTGGGGTGCGATTCCTAAGTTGATTGGGGCAGTTTATGAATTCAATTTTTCAGTAAAATTACCTGACTATAGAATACACCTGGCGGAAAAAGCAGGCACTTTATTTTTCGTTAATCTCATTTTTGATTTGGTTTAGCAGATTAATTGCCTCGATGGGAGTGAGGTTGTTCAGGTCGGTAGAGGCGAGCTTGTCGAGGACGGATTTGTGTTTTCTGACGAAGAGAGTATCGGCGTCCGGCTCTTTGGTTTTGTGTTTTGCGAGGTGCTCTCCGGTGGCTTCTTTCTGGAAGGTTTCCTGCAGCTCTTCGAGGATTTCATTTGACCTTTTGAGGATATTTTTTGGGACTCCTGCGAGTTTTGCGACGTGAATACCGTATGATTTGTCGGTTCCGCCGGGCAGGATTTTGTGCAGGAAGATGACATCGTCAGCCCATTCGCGGACGGCGACGTTGCAGTTTTTGATGTTTTCGAAGAGTTCGGCCAGCTCGGTAAGCTCGTGGTAGTGCGTAGCGAAGAGGGTTCTGCATTTAATATTTGCGGCGATGTGCTCAGTGACAGCCCAGGCGAGTGCGAGTCCGTCGTAAGTGCTTGTTCCTCTTCCTACTTCGTCGAGGATAACGAGTGATTTTTCGGAGGCGTTGTTCAGGATGTTTGCGATTTCGGTCATTTCGACCATAAAAGTTGACTGTCCTCTTATAAGCTCATCCGAGGCGCCGACCCTGGTGAAGATTCTGTCTGTCAGTCCGATGACTGCATCCTGAGCGGGGATAAATGAGCCGGTCTGCGCCATCATAACGAGCAGTGCGGTTTGCCTTATGTAGGTGCTTTTTCCGCTCATATTCGGTCCTGTTATCATAAGCAAATCTGCTGAGTTTCGGCTTAATTCGATGTCGTTCGGGACGAATTCTTTGCCGAGGGTTTCAGCGAGGACGGGGTGTTTTCCTTCTTTGATGATGAGCTCTTTGGTGTCAGTCATTTTCGGTCTGTGGTAATTTCTTCTTTTTGCCAGGTATGCCAGTGCAGAAAGGCAGTCAGAGGCGGCGACGGTCTCGGCGAGCTGCTGGATTCTGGAGACGTAGCCGGCGGTCTGTCGTCGTATTTGTTCGAAGATTTCCTGTTCGAGCTGGATGGTTTTTTCATTGGCGGTGAGGAGTTTGTTTTCGTATTCTTTCAACTCTTCCGTGATGTATCGTTCGGCGTTTTTTAGGGTTTGTTTCCTGATGTAATGTTGAGGGACTTTATCAGCATAGTGGTGAGTAATTTCGATATAGTAACCGAAGACCCTGTTGTAGCCGACTCTGAGTTTTGAGATTCCTGTTTGCCGGATTTGTTCTTTTTGGAAGTTTTTAAGCCAGGATTTTCCGTCTGATGATATTGAGCGGAGGGAATCGAGCTGTTCGTCGAAAGCATCTTTTATGACGCCTCCTTCGCGGAGGTGGGAGGGACAGTCTGTTTTTATGGCGGCATCGAGGAGGTCGGCAAGCTCGTCCATAGTGTCGCATTTTTTGGCAAGGTTTAAGAGCAAATCGGCGGAGAAGTTCGAAAGCGCTTCCCTCAGGATGGGGATTTGCTTTAGAGTTGCAGCGAGGGCGAGGAGGTCTTTCGGGGAGGCGCGGTATGTGCTTACGCGTGCGGCGATACGTTCGAGGTCTGAAATGTCCGAAAGGAGGTTTCGGAGCTGGTCGAGTTTTTTTTCGTATAGTTTCATTTCTTCAACGGCGTCCTGTCTGAGCTCGATTTCGCCGAGATTTGCCAGTGGCATACAGAGCCAGTTTCTAAACATTCTTGCGCCCATTCCCGTGAGAGTTTCGTCGAGGCAGTTCAGGAGGGAACCTTTTTTTGATTCGCCCCTGATGGTTCTGAGGATTTCGAGACTGAGGAGGGAGTTCTGGTCGATTTGGAGGAATTTATTTCGGTTGATTTTTTTTATTGACCGGATGTGTCCGAGAGTTGTTTTCTGAGTTTCGTTGAGGTATTCGATGATGGCACCGGCGGGCGGGATGAGGAGCTGGTCTCCGTCTTTTATTCCGAATCCTTCGAGCGTTGCGGTTCCGAAGTGCTTCAGCAGTTTTCTTTTTGCCTGATAAGGGTCGAAATACCAGGATGGTCGTTCGGTTACGATGGCGCCGGTCAGCTGTTTTATTTCTTTTGCGATTTTTTTCATTTCGGCTTCGAAAAGCTCTCCGGTGGTGTCAGGCAGGAGGCACTCGGCGGGCGAGAGTCGAAGGATTTCGTCGAGCAGAAGTTTTTCCGGGACATTCTGGACAAAGAAGTGTCCTGTTGACAAATCGGCCCAGCTTATAGCGGCTTGTTTTTTTTCGGTCAGGTTGATGGCACAGAGGAAGTTGTCTTTTTTTTCGTCCAGCAGGATGTCGTCGGTGAGAGTTCCGGGTGTTATGATTCTTACGATGTCTCGTTTTACTATACCTTTTGCCTGCTTTGGGTCTTCTATTTGTTCGCAGACGGCGACTTTTTGTCCCGCCTGGAGCATTTTTCTTATGTAGCCATCGACGGCGTGGTAGGGGACTCCGGCGAGTGGGATGGGATTTGCGCCTTTGTTTCGGCTGGTCAGGGTCAGGCCGCAGATGCGTGAGCAGATTTTGGCGTCTTCGTAGAAGGTTTCGTAAAAGTCGCCCATTCGGAAGAACAGGATACAGTCGGGGTATTTTTCCTTGAATTGGTGGAACTGTTTCATTGCCGGGGTTAGTTTTTGGTTTTGGGCAAACATAAAGGATGATTATACAGGAAAGAGAGTGCTTAACAACTGTAAAGACAAAAACGAAGCAAAGAGATTACCGCGGTCCGCTTTACAGGTCTCCTAAGAAAATATGCTGCTTTTGCGTTGTAACGTTTGAGATTGCCACAGTCGCCTTCGGCTCCTTCGCAATGACAGGGATGCTGCCGTTCAGGAGGTCTGTTATGATTTGGTTTGCCTGTTCTTTTGATTTTATATTTATGAGCTTTCGGAGGAGGTTTTCCTGACGGTTAGTGAAACAGACAGCAGTGTGGAGGTTGAAATCATCGGTGGCGGTGGCCTGCAGGATTTTTTGTTTTAGTTTTTCCAGGCCGGTGCCGTTTTTAGCGCTTATGGTGACAGTGTTTTTCAGTAATGGTGGGAGTTTGTTTTTTTGGAGTGTCTTCGGCAGGTCAGATTTATTGAGGACGGTGAGGATTGTTTTGGTTTTTATTTTATCGAGGAGCTGTTTGTCGATTTGTGTTTGGCTTTTGTTGTAATCCAGGACAAGCAGGATAAGGTGTGCGCGGCTTAAGAGATTCCAGCTTTTTTTCTGAGAGATTTTATCGAGCTCGTTTTTTTGCGGTTCGAGGGATTTTGCAAATCCTGCGGTGTCGATGAATTCGATTGCAAGTGGATTGATTCGGCAGACGGCGGATACCCAGTCGCGGGTGGTGCCTTCGATGTGTGTTACGATGGATTTTTGTTTTCCGGCGAGCTGGTTCAGTAGCGTGCTTTTGCCTGCATTTTGGGGACCGGCGATGACGGCTTTGCAGCCGGCGATGATAAGTTTTGCGGTTTTTGTGCGGTCGAGGATTTTTCTGCATTCATTTTTAATTTCATCGAGGTTTAAGGAGTCGAGGTTTTTGAGCCAGTATTGTATAGTTTTGGAAAGTCCTTTTGTGATTTGGTTTGCGATTATTTTTGTTCCTTCGACGGTAATGGCTTTTATCCGGGCGATTTTTGCTTCCAGTTCGATGGTGTTCAATTTGTTTTGCAGGGGGAGGAATTTGTTTAGGAAGTCCTCGTATGCAAGAGGTTTTACGTTCAGGCGTGTGAGCAGTTTCATTATGTCTGCGACGATGAAGGGGTTGCCGTGACAGTTTATTGCGAGTGAGTCGGTGTTTTCGTATCCGATGGTTACCTGGTCGATGAGGTTTTTGCCGTCATAGATTTTGCCGAGGTAGAAATGTCCCGTTTTCAGGTTATTTTTAAGTTTTCGGGCCGGCTTAAAGATTTTTTTTATTACAGATAGTGCGGAGTTACCGCAGATTTGTATTGTGGAAATTGCACCAGTTCCCTGTCCTGTTATTACAGCGGCGTAGGTTTTCATAATTTGAATTAGACCTGTTTATTTTCAAGATATTTTTTGTAAGCGAGAGCGGTACCTTTTACGACGAGATTCGGGACGAATGAGTCGATGAAGCTGCAGTCGCTTTTTATAACTTCAGCGGCTTGTCCGGTGATGACAGTTTTAGGCCAGGTGCCGATTTTTTCGGCGTATTTTCGTGTAATTTCCTGTAATGCTCCGACGGCGGAGTAGTAGAGTCCGCAGTTGATGGCATCTTTAGTATTTTTTCCGAATGGTAATTTTGGTTTCGATACCTGTTTTATATTTGGTAATGCGGCGGTATTTTTGTTCAGCGCATCTGCGGCGGCCTGGAACCCCGGGAAGATAGCCCCGCCGGCGAAGACGCCCCTGTCATCGACGAGGTCGATGGTTACGGCGGTGCCGAAGTCGGCGACGACGACGGCGGTTTCTACGACGGCGAAAGCGGCGGCGGCGGCGGTTATTCGGTCAGAGCCGACGTCATTTTTTTCTTCGATACCAAGTTTTATGGGAAACGGGATGTCTTTTCCGAGGATTTTAATATTTTCGCCGAGCTGCTGTTTTGCGATTTTTTTAACCAGCTGCGTCCATTGAGGTTTGACACTGCTTACGACGATGACACCATCGCGTTTTTTTTCTTTTGAGGTTTTCAGGACCGGGATTTTGCTCCAGGCGGAGGTAATAGCTTTTTTGAGTTTTTCGGCTGCCTTTCCTGATACGGATTCGATATATTTTTCCTGTTCTTTCAGGAACAAGCCAATGTTAATATTAGTATTGCCTATGTCAACGGCGATAAGGTTCATAATTTATTTCTCCGTTTTTCTTTTTATTTTTATTATTTTTTTCCAGAGCGCTTCGTTCAATTCCTTTAGTCCTTCTCCGGTGACGGCAGAGATTGGATAAATATGTTTTTTGATTTTTTTTTGCAGATTTTCAATAATTTTTTCATCCGGGTCGAGGTCGATTTTGTTTGCGGCGATGACTTCCGGTTTTTGGGCGAGTTTTTTGCTGTATTGTTTCAATTCGCTTCTTATAGTGTGATAGTTTTTCACGGGGTCGGAATCGTCGGCGGGGTAAATATCGATGATGTGGGCGATGACGGAAGTTCTTTCGATGTGTTTGAGGAATTCGAGTCCAAGCCCGGCACCGTTGTGAGCGCCTTCGATTATGCCGGGGATGTCAGCCATAAGGAATCGTCTGAAATCAGTAAGCTGGACGGTTCCGAGGATGGGTTCGAGAGTTGTGAAGGGGTATTCAGCGATTTTTGGTTTTGCGGCGGAGCATCTTGAGATAAGGGTGCTTTTTCCGGCGTTCGGCAGGCCTACGAGTCCGACGTCGGCGATGAGTTTTAAGACGAGCTTTAAGTTTCTTTCTTGTCCTTTTTTGCCTTTGGTTGTGGTTCTGGGTGCCTGGTTTGTGGCGGTGGCGAATTGCTTATTGCCTTTTCCTCCTTTTCCGCCTCTGCAGATTAACACCTTGATGCCGAGGCGGTTCATATCTTTGAGGAGCAGATTTAAATCATCGTCATATATGAGCGTTCCCGGCGGGACTTTTAGTATGAGTGTTTTTCCATTTGCTCCGTATTTGTTTGCACCCTGTCCACTTTTTCCGTTACCTGCTTTGAAGTGGTGTTTTCCAGCGAAATCGAGCAGCGTATCGACGTTATTTACAGTTTGGAAATAGAGGTCTCCTCCGTTTCCCCCGTTTCCGCCGTCCGGTCCACCTTTTGGGACGAACTTTTCCCTTCTGAAGCTCAGGCAGCCGTTCCCGCCGTCGCCCGCTTTGACCCAGATTTTTGCTTCGTCAACGAACATTTTCGGATTTGTATTCCTAAGTGATTAGTTTTAGAAAGAGATTATACCAATTGTATTTAATATATGCACGTGGTCTAACGGGGATTTACTACGTAAATCCTTTTTACCCGTCGTTTACGCTCCGGGCTCTGTTGGGTTAATGCCAACCGGTATTATATAAAAAAGGATGGTAAATATACCATCCTTTTGTTTTCGATGTTTTTTTTGAGGAGTTCAGCAGGATAAGGGGTTTGCTCGGTCGTTTTCGGTGCCTGGGTTATAGTACATTTACAAAACGGTTGTGGAACTTGACTTTGCCTTCACTGGTTGCGAATAAAGTAAAATCTCTTCCCATACCGACGTTTTTCCCGGCGAAGAATTTTGTTCCTTTTTGCCGCACTATGATAGAGCCGCTTTTGACGGTTTGTCCGCCATAACATTTTACACCCCTGTATTTAGGGTTGCTGTCTCTACCGTTTCTTGAAGAGCCCTGTCCTTTTTTATGAGCCATAATTGAAGCCTCGTATGTAAGTTTGTAATGTTGAACAGTTTGGATTAAAGGGTTGATTATAGGTTAGTCAGTTAGTTTTGTCCAGTTAATTTTTGTGTTTATTTTTATGTTTATTTTTCTGCCTTTAGTATATTTCTGATTGATTCCAGGTCGAGCGAGCCGACCGCTGCGAACTTAAATTTGCCGTTTTGGTCGATGAAGAAGCTGGTGGGGATATATTTTACAGAGTTGAAAGGTGCAGGGATGGAATCACTTGTGGCTGCGACGGTGTAGTTCATATTATTAGCTTGTGCAAAGGATTTGACCTTTTGCTCGTTCTCATTGGAGATGGCGAGCATAGCGAGTTTGTCTTCGCCGATTGAATTTCTTATTTCGATAAGATGTGGTATTTCCGTTCGGCAGGGCGGGCACCAGGTAGTCCAGAAGTTAATGATAAGATTTTTTCCTTTGTAGTCGGTTATGTTATGTTTTTTTCCGTTTATATCGGTTAAGGTGAAATCGGGAGCGTTTTTTCCGAACCACTGGTTAAAGCCGGGTCCCCAACCACTTGCTTGTGCTGTGATTTGCTGTAAGGTAAGAGTCGGTTCGCCGTTGGTCTCTGGTTGCTGGTCGCTTGTCTCTGGTTGCTGGTCGCTTGTCTCTGGTTGCTGGTTGCTGGTCTCTGAACTCTGGTCGCCGGCGGACTTTTCGGATTGAGCCAAGGCGGGTTGATTTTGAGTGATGGCGAGGGGTTTTTTGAATGCAATTGCCCAGATGAGAATTGCTACGATTAAGAGTGCGGAAACGAGCAGGGCGGCCCGAAGGGTTTTTTGCTGATTTTTTGCGGACATTATGAATCCTTTCAATAAGTGTTTAGCGATTAGCGATTCAGCATATTGTTACAGCTTTATCCACTTTTATCAAAGGTAAAGTTCTATAAAAACAGCGTATAGCATATAACGGATAGTGTTGGAAATGCTTTGACAAGTAGTTATTAAGGTATAGCATAAAGGTTTTTAAATAAGCGATATAGCAGTATTTTCCCGATATATTTTCAAAGCGAGCAGTTTTTGAAGGGCGTTTTTGCTTTTTGAGCTGTTGTTTGTGTTTTTTAAGGGTTTTAATTTTTAATGAATATTTTATTTTTTGTATCGATAGCAATTATTTTTGGTTTGATAGCCAGTAAGTTCATTGGGCGATTGAAACTGCCCGGCGTGGTCGGATATTTGATTATCGGATTAATTTTAGGGCCTTCGGTTCTGAACGTATTCAAATTTTCTCTGCTGGAGCAGCTTGATATATTCACGAGTGTAACATTGTCGTTTGTGGCTTTTATCATCGGCAGCGAGCTGAAGATGAGCACTCTGAAGTCGATGGGGCGGGGGATAACGGTGATAACGCTTCTTGAGTCGTTCGGAGCGTTTCTTGTAGTAGCTACTGGAGTATATCTTTTGACAAAGAAGGTTCATTATGCGTTGGTATTGGGAGCTTTGGCGCCGGCTTCGGCTCCTGCTGGTACGGTGGCGGTGTTAGAGGAGAGCAAAGCCAAAGGCCGATTAACGAGCACTATTTATGCGGTAGTGGGTCTTGATGACGGTTTGGCGGTGATGATATTTGCAGTTTTTCTGGCTGTTGCGAAGCTTTCCTTTACAGGCGAGTCGATATCGGTGGTTTCAGTATTAGCAGGTCCGATGATAGAAATTCTTGGTTCGATATTGCTTGGTGCTATTGTCGGCATTTTGACCGGTTATTTTATTCGCAGGTTTTTCAGGAGCGAAAGTATATTGGCGGTGACGGTGGGAGCAATTCTTCTTTGTGCAGGCGTGGCGGAGCATTTTGGATTTTCTCTTATACTTGCGAATTTAACATTGGGACTGGTTTTCGTTAATGTATTTCCCGTGGAGAATAAGAAGTCGTATAGTAGGATAAAGTCGATATCATTGCCGATATACATTATATTCTTTTTCGTAGCGGGTGCTCACCTTCAACTTGGTCTTTTGCCGAGTATTGGTCTTTTAGGTTTGATATACATCGTTTGCAGAATAATCGGTCTGATGGGAGGGGCATATTTGGGTGGGGTGATTTCAAAACAGAGTCCTATAATTCGTAATTATCTTGGATTCGGGATTTTGTCTCAGGCGGGTGTTGCGATAGGTCTTGCGGTATTGGCCGGCAGGGATTTCGAGTTTTTGGGCGAGCAGGGTATGAAGTTTGCGGGCATTGTGGTTACTATTATAGCAGCCAGTACGATAGTTTTTGAAATCATCGGCCCAATCGGCGCCAAGTTCGCTGTAACGAGGGCGGGAGAGGCAGGGCTTAATATCACGGAGGAAGATATTATTGAGCTTTATCAGGTTAAAGACGTGATGGATTCTGAGCCGCCGATTATATTCTCAGGCAGCTTGTTGCAGGAGATAATAGATATCGTAAGTCGGACTGACCGCTTTTACTATCCTGTTCTGGATGAGGATAAAACGCTTGCCGGCGTTATAACTCTTGACGGGATACGGAAGACGTTTAATAGTCAGGAGATTAACCAATGGTTAGTGGCACTTGATATAATGGAACCGGTTGGGGAAACGATAACCGCTGATATGCCGTTGTCTGAGGCATTTGCGCAGGCCAGACGTTTTGGTGTAGAGCATCTGGCGATTACAGAAAGAGCTGCAGGAGAGAAATTTTTAGGTGTTTTAGACTGCGTAGCAGTTCATCGAGGCCTGAGTGCGGAGCTTCTGGAACGTCAGCGCAATGCGGAGAGAGGATAATTATTTTATTTAGTTGCGTATGGATTTAGCTAATGATGAATAGTTTGTTTGCCATAGCTGAGTTAGAGTCGAAAGGTTTTATGAATTTCGCATTGTTGTTCGGGGTAATGGTTTTGGGCGGTTCGCTTGCAGCGCGCCTTTTTCAGAAGTTTCGAATCCCACAGGTTGTTGGCTGTATTATTGCAGGTATCCTTTTAGGTGACGTATCTGGTGTGATAAAACCACCGACTTTAGAGTTACTTAAGCCGTTTATGATGATGGCTTTAGGATTTATCGGTTTTATGATAGGCGGGGAGCTTAGGGGCAGTGTTTTTAAGAAGTACGGCAAGCAGTTTTTTATTATTCTTTTTTCGGAAGGAATAGGTGCTTTTTTGCTTGTGGGTTTTGGCTGCTCTGCGGTGGCTTGGCTTGTGACGGGTGATTTACCCGTTTCTTTGGGTATAGGACTTGTTTTGGGAGCGATATCATCAGCGACGGCACCTGCGGCGACGGTAAATGTTCTTTGGGAGTATAAAACCCGTGGTCCATTGACGGCAACGATATTGGCGATAGTAGCTTTGGATGATGCACTTGCGCTTATTCTTTATCGCGGTGCGTCAACAGCTTCTAAGGCGATTATGGGTGCGGTACATAAGTCTGTTCTGTGGTCAACTTTTTTGCTGACGGGAGAGGTTATCGTGGCGGTAGGACTTGGATTTTTGGCGGGGGTCTTTCTTTATTACCTTTTGAAATTTACCAGAGCAGACGAGAGGATACTGGAGTTCACGATTGCTTGTTTGTTGATGGTGACAGGTATAGCAATGATACCCGGAATAGAGCCGATATTGCCTTCAATGGTTCTCGGTGTAACTGTTGCTAATATGATGCCGCGTCGCAGTAAAAACGTATTTGCTTTGGTGGAGAAGTTTACCCCACCGATATATATAATGTTTTTTGTATTGGCCGGTGCTCATATGGAGTTTAGCAGACTGGCTTTGTGGGTCGGGGTTATGATATTTGTTTATCTGTTATGCCGGGCTGTGGGTAAAACTTTGGGTTCGTGGTTTGGTGTGCGGTTTTCCGGTGCTCCTCAGGTAGTAGGCAGATATTTGGGAATATGTCTTCAATCGCAGGCGGGCGTAGCGATTGGTCTTGCAATATTGGCCGGTCATCAGTTTGGCAGTGATATTGGTCAGACGATTATTATGGTTGTGATGACTGCAACTTTCTTCACTGAGATTCTTGGTCCGATGCTGGTTAAGCTTGGCGTCAAGCGGGCGGGAGAAGTCGGATTAAATGTTACCGAAGATGACCTTATCAAGCTTTATTCTGTGAAAGATGTGATGGATTCGAAACCTGATACTATTTCGATGGATTTGCCGCTTGGAGATATACTTGAGATTTTCAGTAAAAGTGATAGCTTATACTATCCGGTGATAGATGATAAGTCTCAATTGACCGGCGCAATAACGATAAGCGGCATCAAAGAGATGTTTGCGAATCGTGAGGTAGCTGGCTGGCTTCTGGCTTGTGATGTTGCCGGTCCGGTATCGGATAAGACGACACCGGAGAAGCCGCTGGAAGAAGTGATAGAGTATATGAGGGATTATGATTTAGAGCATATACCGGTGGTTACCAGTGAGAAGGATGAAAAATTGGCAGGTCTTCTGGATTATCATAAGGTTTTGCGAAAGGTGAGTGCGGAGGTTCTTCATCGACGACGAATGGCGGACGAGACGTCTTTACAGGCGGGAGCAGAGTAAGAGCGTAGTGTAATAGCGTTTAGCGAATAGCGTTTAGCGAATAGCGTATAGCGTGTAATAGAGCGTATAGTTTTTTTCTATCCGCTATCCGTTTTTGCATTTTAAGTTTTGATGGTGTAGTATTGAAACAGTTTGGTTTTTCCAAAAAACAGAGAATTCTTAAGAATAAAGAGTTTAAGTCGGTTCTTGAAACAGGCATTCGAGTAAGTGATGGTATTTTGACGGTTTTTGTTTCGAGTAATGGTTTAGGACATTCTCGTTTGGGAGTTTCGATAGGCAAATTATGCGGCAATGCGGTGATTCGTAATCGGATGAAGCGTTTGGTTAGAGAATCTTTCCGCCAGAGTCAGGAGGTGATAGCCGGTGGTTTTGATTATGTTGTTATGTTGTCAACCCGGGCAGGAAAGGGTGAGGATAGCAAGTCGCCGGCCGAGATTATAAAACAGATGCGATTAGAGCAGGTAAAGAAATCCTTTTTGAAATTAGCGGAAAAGGCGGTTTGGCGGTTAGAATGACATTGTTTAGTGAATTTGACAGGGAGAGTGATTTTGGCTCAGCAGCATAAAATGATTTCAATAGGTCCGGCGGCAAAAAAAGCTGGCATTTCGCGTCAATCTCTGCAATATTATCTGATGCTCGGTTTACTTGAGCCGAAAGAAGTAACAGATACAGGGAGGCGTTTATTCGATGAAAAAAGTGTAGAGAGAATCAAGCTTATTAAACGACTTAATGATAGCGGTTATCCTTTACGTGCGATAAGGGAATTGTTTTTAGAAGGGCATAGTAATTTGAAAGGAAGTGAATAGTGGCTGATTATGAAACTATTCAAAGAAGACGTAATATAATGGTAGGTATCTTTATCATAGTAGGTTTGAGTGGGTTTGGATGGCTGATATACAAGTTTGGCGAGCTGCCGTCTGTGATCAGCCAGATAGGGTCCTTTCAGGTGTTCGTGCAGTTTCCTAATGCATCTGGAATTCAGGAAGATACACCAGTGAATTTTTGCGGCTACCAAATCGGACGAGTAATAAAAGTGATGAAGCCGACGAAGCGGTATGATAAAAACAGCGGGCTTAACTATTATCAAACGGTGGCGGTTTTGAGTATTGACGAGGCGTATAGGGATATACCGTCTAACATAGTTCCCAAGTTGATGACTCGCGGGTTAGGCAGCAGCTATATAGACCTTAAATACGACCCGAGGCAAGAGTTGAAACCGCTTGACCCGAATCGGCCGGAAACTGTCTATCTTTGTGATAAGGCGGTGCTGCAGGGGGCGACTGGTATGACCAGTGAATTTTTCCCGGAGGAGAGCCAGAAGAAGTTCGAAGAGCTGATCGGTAAAATAAGTTATTTGATTGACAACGTGAATGAAGTAATAGGCAGTCCTGAGAACAAACAGAATATTCAAACAGTTTTGTCGAACTTATCTGAAGCTACGAAGGAGGCGACGGAGGCGTTGAAGAATTTCGGCAAGTTATCCCGCACGGGGACTACTACATTAGCGAATGCGGATGAGAGGATTGATGCTCTGGTTTCGTCTATGGTTCAGACGAGTGACGAGGTGGGTAAGACAATCAGTGAGTTTAGGTTGGTGTTGGGAAAGGTAAATAGCGGGCAAGGCAGCGCTTCGAGGTTTTTGAATAACGGCAAATTTTATGAGAATTTGCTCGAGAATACTCAGCAGTTACAGATGCTACTGGAGCAGATGAAGGAATTTGTTGAGCAGTCACGTGATAAAGGGGTGCCTTTGAAGTTAAAGTAATTCGTCCCTGGTAGTGCCTACTGCGTAGAATGGAATCTTTGCTTGTATTATGCCCGGATGGCACGAGCAGCCGGTTGCGAGTTATGTGGAAAGTATTTATTTAAGAGTAAATATTCTCTAAAGCTTGAAATTCCATTTATTGGCTTCATTTTTATCAAGGTGGATGTTAAAGGTGTAAACGGCTCCATTTTTTGTTTTGAGAGTAATCTTGTAATTGCCATAGAATCCCCTGAAATTAATTAAGCCATCATCGTTTGTTTTCATTGAAAGTTTTGTCATCCACTCTTTTTTTATTAGATTCTCGATTTTGTTGTATGCCGGCTTTGGTTGATAGTTTTCGTCAATCAATCCTCCGCCCGGTCTTTCCGACCATATATACCGGTCCGAGAGTCCCCACCAGTTTATTGAAACTACGGCGGGATGTCCGAAACACACTCTGTAAAACTGTTCTGCGAATTCTGCCTGAGCTTGTTTTGTCCATTTTCCCTTTTTGGAATTTCCTTTTATGTTGTTTCCTGAGGATTGGGGAATGAATTCGGTAATATGCAGTGGGTAGCCAAGTTTTTCATAGAAATTCAGCGTATCCCAAATCTCTTTGGGAGAATACCAGTATTCCTTTGCGTGCGCCTGCAGGCCGAGGCCGTTTAGAGGAGTTCCTCTTTCTTTAAGCTCTGCGGCCAGGTCGTAAAATCTTTGGCGTGTATCCGGTATGAAGTCTGAGACTATCTGCTCATAGTCATTCATAATTAGCGTGGCCTGTGGGTTTGCCTGGTGTGCCCACCTGTAACATTTTTCGACCCAGTCAGCGATTTTTTTGATTGGGATACTGGTATATCTCTGGCCATAGGGTTTTTCCATTACCTCTGACCAAGTAATGGTATGCGTAGGTTCGTTTACGACGTCCCAGATGTCGATTTGGTCTTTGAATCCCTTTGCGATTCGGGTTATTCTTGCTTTCAGGAGTTCTTCTGCCAATTTTGTCGGCAAGTCGTAGAGCCAGGTGGGAGTACCTCCTTTTTCGACCCATGCGAGTGGGTGTCCCTTTGCGGTGATACCGTTTTCCTTACACCATTGCAGGACGGGGATTAGTTTTCTCCATTCCGGCCTTGCGGGAGTTTTTTCGTATGATGACCAGTAAAAGGGGAATATGGCGAAGTTGAATACATCTTTGAATCTTTTTTGGAATAATTTGGGTCTATAAATTTCTCTATCGTATTTTTCAAGGACGCCGATGAGAGGGAAGATGATATTTCCAAAAAGGAAGTCGTGTGTTTTCTGCTCAATTATAACCGTCGTGTTTTTTACCGGTTCGCCTGTTTTTTTATGAAAGGAAATAGCTGCGTCTGCTTTCCGGTATTTTTCTACATTCAGGTTAGCTTGCCGGAGAATCTCCGAGGTATTTTTTTCTTTTGAGTAGCAGGGTGGAACAAGGCAGATGATTATCAGGGTAAAAGCTACTGTGAAGATAGTCCAGGCGTGTGGCTTTTGGCAAGAGTGCTGTTTGAGATTTGATAAAGGGGAATAGTTATTCATTGGAACCTCCTGTTTTTCACTTTTGTTTATCGGCAGTTACGATAACTGCTTAAAGCCGGGACTATTGAAAAAGTCCTGTTTATACTTTGCTTATAATACAAGTGTCTGGAATTGTTTTCAAGTATAAAGTTTTGATTGCAGCAGGGCAGGGAAGGGGATATCGGAAGGAAATATTTACGGTTTGGGAGGGTTGGCTCGTCTTTTTTATTTGTGCAGGAGGGTTTAGATTTTTTTTATTTTGGCGTCTGGTTTTCTGAGGTATTTTGGAGTAAGTGTCAAGGGGTCGGCGAATATGCCTTTTTTTATTTTTTCCCAGCCGAGCTTGTAAACATTTCTTGCCGAAGGGCTCCAGTATTTTTGTTCAAGGATTTTCAGGCCTGGGACGTTGAATTTTTCCTTGTAGTAGAGAAGTCCTTCGCCAAGCAGCCAGATGGGTGTCTGGGGGTTTGCGAATTTTTTTATGAATTCCTCCACGGTCATCAGAGAATCCGGCAGGATTTTTTTCCATTGTGAAGCGGAGTCCGGCTCTGGTGAGATAATTTTGGTGCGTTGGTATATGGCGATGTAGAATTTGGCTCTTTTGGCGTCGAGGATTACAGCGATGCGTTTAGCGTTTATCGGTAATTGTATGGCGTCTATTTTTTTTCTGTCCGCTACCTTCTGTCCGCTGTTGATATCCATTAAAGAAGGGCGAAAGTTTTCAGCGATGACGTCGAGGGTGTCAACGCAGGTGATGTCAGCATTGTTTGCAAGGTTCATAGTTTTTGCGATTGTAACGGCTATTCTGAGTCCGGTGAAACTTCCCGGGCCGATGGCCAGGCAGATATTTTTAATTTTTTCAGGTTTTTGAGCATATTTTTTTATGAGATTTTTTATGGCCGGCAGGATTTCTTCGCTGTGTGCCAGTGGTGCTGAGAAGGTGTGTTCTTCGAGCATTTTTTCGCTTAGGCCCAGAGCTACGGAGCCGATTCTTCCGGATGTTTCAAGTGCTAATATTAGCATTTTTTGGTTCATAAGGACGTTTTCCTTAAGTTTTTGTAGTTTTTTGTTGCCAGGGCTGAAAATAGGCTTATATATTGCCTTTTTTTAGCATTTTTTCTATTGAACCTAAAGTGTTGTTTTCCAATAACAGTATATAAATATAAGATATTATCGGGCAACCGCTTGTAAATCAATTTTTAGCTTGAAAAAAGTTACAAATATTTATAAGATAGGTAAAGATTTCAAGGGTAAAAAAAGTTGCAGGATTTCATCCATTTTAACAAATGGTGGGTAATTTTTAGGCAGGTTGGTGACGAAATAATTATGAAGATTCATTTTGGATTGTGTTTATTGGTAGGAGGTTGATTTTGAAGAACTCTAGATTATTCCTAATGAAATACAAAAGCTCCCTGTTGGTTTCATTTTTGATTCTTTTGCTTTTGACGAGCTTTTTCAGGGGGTCGGCGTTAGCTCAATCAGGCAATAAGGAGGATATAGTCCGCCAGGTAGCAGAGAAATGGATTGAGGTTGGGCAAGAACAATATACGCGTGGCTTTTATAATGCAGCGGAGCAGTCTTTTCTTCGTGCGATGGATTATAAGGGTTATTTGAGTTCTGAGAAGCAGCAGCAGCTGGGGCAGCTCTTAGCCAAGAGCCGTAAGGCAAAAGAGGCGAAGGTTAAACTGCTTTCCGAGATACGTTCAGCGAAGGCATTGATAGGCCAGGGAAAACTTTTGGAGGCGCGGTCTAAGCTTGAGCTGCTGCAGGGTAGTGACGAGCTTGGTTTAGAAGAGCAGCGTTTGGTATCCGATGGTCTTTCAGAAGTAGGAAAGCAGATATCAACTGCGAGGGAGAAATTAACGGAGGTATATAAGAGCAGCGTTCTTCTTTATACAGCGGGGAAACTTGAAGAATCCCGGAAGTTTTTTTTGCAGCTGGCAGGCAATGAGATATTTACAGCTCCTGCGGGTCATACTGCTGAGGAATATCTCTCGAAGATAGAGACAATACTTGCACAACGAGAGATGGCAAAGATGGGTATTGAGGAGAAGCCGAAAGAGGCGCCTGAGTTAGTAGCCCCAGGGCAAGAGAAGGCAGAGGCAGTTAAAGAGAAAGAGATTAACGCGGAGGCGATGGAGGTTGCCGCTCCGGCTGGGCCTGCTGAGGCGAAATCGGTTTCCGAGAAGGCAAAGGTAGAGGTTAAGTTGGCAGAGTTGAGCCCGGTGTCTGCCGCCAAGCAAGAGCCGGTTGTAGCCGAAAATAGTTTTATAGCTCGTGTACAGCGTAAACGAAATGTTCTTTGCAGTTACACAGATGCGATAGTCAAGAGTTCTGCAGGATTAGCAGATAAATATATCGGAGCGGGAGAATTTGATAAAGCCCAGCGTGAGGTTGGCAAAGCGGAGCGAGTATTGGAATCGAATCGTCGTGAGATAGGCGAGTCGCTTTATTCGGGCTATAAATCCAGTTTGACAGCCCTTAATTCCCGGATAGTTTCGGAGAAGAATGTTCGTGAGCAGCTTACCAGAAGCCGAAGACAAGAGGAAGCGATAGAAGCACAGAAAGATTACCGTCAACGTATGGACTCAGAGCGTGAGAAGCGAGTAGGAGAGTTACTTTTGAATGCGAAGGCATATCAGAAGCAGCAGCGTTACGAGGAGTCTCTTGGACAGTTAGAGAGTTTGCTTGCGTTGGAGCCGTTGAATGATGAGGCGTTGACATTGAAGCAAACATTGGAGGATACGATAAGTTTTCGTAGTCAGCTTGAGGTCCAAAAGAAGATACGTGAAGAAAGTGGCAAGATGCTGACGAAGACGGATGAGGCCTCAGTGCCCTATTCAGAAGATGTGACCTATCCCAAGGAATGGCGAGAGATATCAGCGAGTCCTCATCGTCAGCCGGAAGAGCCGATTGGTATAGGTGTAACATTAGAGGAGAAGAATACTTATGAGCGGCTTGAGCAAAAAGTGGACCTTAGTGGTATGCAACCTACACAAACATTCAGTCAGGCACTTAATATAATCAAGAATTCGATATCGCCTTCATTGAATATCAGTGTAAACTGGGGTGATTTGCTGAATGCGGACATAACTGAAACGTCGCTGAGCAATACAGGTCTGATGGGAGATGTTGCAATCAGCGGTGCATTGACTGATTTGTTAAATAATGTATCCGGCGAGTATGCGGATTTGTCTTATGTAGTCAGAGACGACGGGAGCATCCGTATAGCGACGGTGGCTACCCTTCCGATAACGGACCTTTATCAGCCTCGAGTTTATGATATAAGTCAGTTAGTAGGCGCTCCTGCCGGCTTTATGCCTGTTATGGGTATGGGCGGCGGTATGGGCGGCGGTATGGGCGGCGGCATGGGCGGCGGCATGGGCGGCGGCATGAGCGGCGGCATGAGCGGCGGTATGGGCGGTGGCATGAGCGGCGGTATGGGCGGCGGCATGATGGGCGGCGGCATGGGCGGCGGCATGGGCGGCGGCATGGGCGGCGGCATGATGGGCGGCGGCATGAGCGGCGGCATGGGCGGCGGCATGGGCGGCGGCATGAGCGGTGGTATGGGTGGTGGTATGGGCGGCGGCGGTATGGGCGGCGGCATGGGCGGTAGTAGTATGTATGAGAGTGCTATGATGATGTACCAGCTTAGGACTGTGATAAGGGAGAGTATAGACCCTGAGAGCTGGTTAGAATATGGTGGCCAGGGGACGATGCAATCTTATGACCCCTATGGACAGAGTGGTAAGCTTATCATCACCCAGACTCGTAAGAACCACAAGGCGATTGCCGGATTAATCGACGATTTGATGAAGACGCTTGGCCAGCAGGTGTCCCTTGAGGTGAGATTTTTAGTTGTCTCTGAATCATTCCTGGAAGATGTAGGTTTTGATTTGGATTTCAACTATAACTTTGGCGGAGGACTCGGAGTAGTAACTTTTGACCAAGCACATTCAACTCATATAGCTCAGGTAGCGCCATCGAGTGCAGCGGCATTGATAGAGGGCGCCTATAATCAATATTTGGTAGATGACCTTTGGGCACATTTTCTTATTCGTGCGACTCAGCGTCATGAGGATGCTCGTGTGCTTAATGCCCCTAAAGTTACAGTTCTTAATAAACGTCCGGCCCAATTATATATAACAGAGCAGCGTGCTTATGTATCCGATTACGATTTCGAGGATATAACGACTGCAGGTATTCAGCAGCCGACGAGAGTGATAGCCGACCCTGTTCCTGCGACGATAATGGATGGGATAACTCTTAATATTACCCCGGTGATAAGTAGAGACAAGCGTTATGTAGCATTACAGATATCTACGACATACAGCAAGGCGGATTTAAGTACGCAATTTCAGACATCAGACGCTCAAGGTAATCAGTACCCAATTACGTTACCTCTTCTTCAGAATTCCACGGTTCAGACGCGAGTGAATGTTCCCGATGGAGGCACTCTTCTTATCGGCGGTCAGAAACTTGGCAGGGACCAAAAGGTAGAGGAGGGAGTGCCGATATTGAGCAAAATCCCATTGCTTGGCCGGGCATTCAGGAACAAGAGTCAGAAGAGAGAGCAAGAGGTTTTACTGATACTTGTGAGGCCTAAGATAATATTACAGAAAGAGACGGAAGAAGCGGCAATAGCACAGTTGGCCAAGGACGGCACAGGGTTTTAATAGATTTTGAAGTTTGATTTTACATTCGACGGCCTTTGGATATTCGATGAACAGGTTTTTATATGATTGATTATATTATGATATGTTTCGGACAGGAAATCGGAATTTAAGGAAATGGATTATGGTTACGAAGCGGTATTTTGTTTTAGGTACTTTCTTTTTGTTGTTTATACCAATTTTTGTTACAGCGGGAGAGTTGTACGTTCCGTCAAGGGACTATCCCACCATCCAGAGTGCTATTAACGATGCCGTCAGTGGCGATGTGGTTATTGTTGCTCCGGGTACATATACCGGTTCTGGCAATGTTGACCTGGATTTAAATGGCGAGGCCATTACGGTGAAAAGTGAGATTAACCCTGATAATCCCAATCCGGGTATTATTGCCGCCACGATTATTGACTGCGGTGGCGACAGATACCAACCGCACCGTGCTTTCCGGTTCCATAGTGGTGAAGGCAGCGATAGTAAAGTTCTTGGTTTCACTATCACAAACGGTTACGCCCAAGGCCCTGCAGGTGCGCCTGGAGTGGCTGGATACATTGGTGACGACTATGGGCTTTTCGTGCCCATCCCCACTGTGGACGACCCCAATGCGGCAGCGCCCATTGCCCTTAACGGCGACCCTGCCACCGGCGATGGTTACGGTGGGGCAATTCTCTGCGATGGGGCTTCTCCCACGATACAATACTGCGTGATAAAAAACAGTACTGTTACCGGCGCCCAGGGCGGCGACGGTGCCCCCGGTTTAAGTGGACAGTGGGAGCATTATACACTTGCAGACTTCAATAGCGTGTCGGGGCCTGGTTATCACCAGCTTCTGGAAGATGCAGAGATGGAAGAAGACACTGATGGTCAGTGGGGTGGTACCGGTGGTGACGGCAGCGGAATCGGTTACGGCGGGGCTATCGCCTGTAGAAGCGGCAGCAACCCAATCATCAGTGATTGTACCATAACCAATAATTCCGCCCATGGCGGCTGCGGCGGATATGGTGGCCCGGGCGGTTACGCATCAGAGTTTCCTGATTACGGCGACGGACTTGAAGGCCCAGGCGGAGACGCCGGATGGAGCATAGGTGACGGTATGGGGGGTGGTATCTATGCCGAAGGCGGCAGCGTCCCGGTCATCACCAATTGCACTTTCACTAACAACTTTGCTACGACAGGTATCCGAGGGACCGGCGGTCCAAAGGGTCAAGGCAATGAAGCTGACCCGCCTGCTCTTCCTACCGGCCTTGACGGCAATGTATTGGCCGATGGTCATATTGCCGGTGGTGCTGCCTATTATGCACATTCATCGGATGCAGATATCACCGACTGTACATTCACCAAGAACAAGGCCTACTCGGCCTATGTGACCTATTCCAGTTTTCAGGGCGAAGATATTATGCAATATTACCCTGGTGGTGCTTTGTATTCTAAGAACTCGAACGAAATTACTCTTAATAACTGTAAATTCACAGACAACGCAGGTGGTGCAGTCTATTGCGAGAGCGGCTGCGTGCTGGACTTTGACGGCTGCTCATTTATGGAAAACTCTAAAATCGCAAACGGCGGCGCTCTTTATGTCGATACCGGTTGCACTGTCAATCTGGATAGTTGTGTATTTTCCGGGAATTCAGCTTATGATGACGGCGGTGCTTTGAAGTGTGAAAGTAATAATGCTACACTCACAAGCTGCTCGTTCAGTGACAACAAAGCCGACAGCGACAACAATGGTTACGGATACGGTGGTGCGATAGACCTCTACACATCCGGGACAACCTTAACAATGAATTTCGACAAATGCAGCTTCACAGAAAATCAGTCCATATACGGTGGTGGTTTCTCTTCTGAAAATTTCACCGCCACATTTACCGATTGCTATTTTGTAAATAATACCGCCAAAGCCGGCGGCGGTCTGGACCTCCTCAATGGAAACATCTCTATTACCGGTGGCGTCATCAAGGGAAATAATGCCACAGAAGGCGACGGCGGCGGTTTGAACTGTTCGTACACAATAACAGATATTAAAGACTGCACTATTAGTGATAATTATGCTAATGGTGTTTATCCGTTCGGCGGTAACGGCGGTGCAATCAATTTCCACGGTGGGGCCAGTAATCAAGAACTCTTTAACTGTCTGTTCACCGGCAACTTGGCTGCTGTTGACGGCGGAGCAATCTTCTGCCACAGTGCAGAACCGGATATCGGCAACTGCACTTTCCACAATAACATCGCAGGCGGCTACGGTGGCGCAATTTTTTCCGATTGGAACAGCAACCCAAGCATTACCGACTCCATATTTTGCAACCACCCCATTCATGCTATACACGAAGAGGACTTTGGCGGCGATGCAACCGTAACATACGGTTTGTTCTACGGTAACGCCGGTGGGGATTACTACGATTCCGGTACAGGTTTAATATACTCAGGAGATACCGGTTCGCAAAGTATTCATAACATTCCCGGCGGCAGTGATAATTTATATGCCAGCCCGCATTTTGTAAGCGGTCCGTTGGGTGATTTTTATCTGGAACAAAGTTCGAGTCCGGCTGTTGATAATGGAAGTGCTTTGGCAACGAGCTTGCTGCTGGATACCTACACTACCGATAAGAATAACACTCCTGACTCCGGCCAGGTGGATATAGGTTATCATTATCTCGACAGCACAACAATTACCAAGTATCAATTGGAGACAAGCGTTGTTAATGGGCACGGTTCAATTTTGCCGGCGAGCGGTAAACATTACCCGGGTGCAGAAGTAACACTTACCGCCGAGCCGGACTCCGGCTGGGTGGTTAAGACCTGGAGCGGGACAGATAATGATTATTCAACAGCCAAAACCAATAGTGTTTTTATGAATTCTGATAGAACCGTTACCGTCGAGTTCAAACAGCCGCGAACTCTTATAGTTGCCGTTGGCGGCGGCCAAGGATATTATTCCACTATCCAGGACGCAGTTTCCGACGCCGAAGCCGGCGATACGGTTGTGGTTTATCCCGGCACTTATTACGGTGGATATTTTGGTGTGATACTCTATGTAGATAAATCTATTACGATTATGTCCCAGCATCCCGACGAGCCGGCCTGTGTTGCTGCAACAATTATTGATGGATACAGGTTTTCCCAGTTCAACGAAGGTTGGGATAATATTGGGGTTACTTTTGGGCCTCATACCAATGCCGATACCATTTTCAACGGCTTTACTATCCAAAACTGCGGCGGACACTGGGGCGATGGTGAAGATGGTGACAGAGATGCGGGTCATCCCAACGGCTACGACGGCGGATGCGGCTATGGTGCCGCAATCCGGGTTCAACCCGGCGGTGGCCCGGTTGTAAAAAACTGTGTAATAACAAACAATTTAGTACTCAGCGGTAACGGCGGAGCCGGCGTCGGTGCTACTGAGACTCATAACGCCGGCCGAGGCGGCTGGGGCGGCTGGGCACGAGGCGGGGCTGTATATTGTTATCCCCAGAGCAATCCTCAATTTATAAACTGCCGAATCACCAACAATTCCGCTACCGGCGGCACTGGCGGTAACGGGGGCGATGGTAGCCCTCCCGGCGGTTATGGCAACTACGGAGGAAACTGGAGCATGCGAGGCAGCCCGGAATATCCTGTGCAGGATTATGACCCTTACAGTCTCACTATAACCTATGTTACTGACGGTCACCTCTGGGAACGCTGGCAATGGGACTACGCACTAACCTTTTCCATATATGGTTTGGGAGGTGACGGGATTCATTATCTCGGCGACTATCGGTGGTACAGCGGCTACGGCGGCGGCGTATATTGTGATATCGGCAGTAATGTTAGTTTTACAAACTGCACAATCAGCGGGAATCTCACCCAGGGCGGTATAAGCGGACAAGGTGGTGTCTACTACGGTGGGGGACCTACAGAACCATTAATTCCCTACCAGATACCGAGCTTCGGCGGCGGCGTCTATTGCGCGGCCGAGGCCACTGTAACATTCGGCGAGTGCGTTATAACAAACAATACTTCTTCCGAATTAGACCCGGAAAATAGTCTGCTCGACCCATACCTTGGTCACGGAGGAGGCGTTTGTGCTGAGGATACCGCTATGGTAACATTTGATAAATGCACATTCAGCGGAAACCAGGCTTCTGTCGGCGGCGGTTTAAACTTTGCGGATGCGAATCTGGAAATCAGCGACAGCAGCTTTATAAACAATTCCGCATTTCACGGCGGTGGGTTGTTCGGTGAACACGGCCCGGCAACCATAATCGGCTGCGATTTCAACTATAATCAAGCTGTCTCCAATTATGACCCCAATTATGACCCTAACCTTTATCAGCAAGTACTCTGCGGAGGCGGGGGCCTGCATTTATGGGGGACGGAAGCTGAGATTATAGATTGCGATATCAGCGCCAATGAGGCGGGTGCCTCCGGAGGCGGGACATATTTCGGCGGAGAAGGTGCTCCCTCACTTACTAATTGTTTGCTCACAAACAATACGTCAGGAAGAGACGGCGGCGGTGTGTCGGCCAACATTTTTAATCAACTGACTATATCCAATTGCACAATAGCGGACAATACGGTTACAGGATTCGGCTTCGGAGGTAACTACGGTGGTGGTTTATATTGTTCCTACGAAAGCAATACTGATGTCAATAACAGTATTATCTGGGATAACGAATCATCCAACGGTAACCAGATTGCTATTGGAACCGGCTTCGAATTTGACCAGGCACCATCTACGGTTAGCGTTTCTTACAGCGACATACAGGACGGCGAAGCAGAAGTTTTCGTCGAACCCGGCTGTACCTTAAACTGGGGCAGCGGCAACATTGATGCAGACCCGTCGTTCGTAAATGGCTATTATCTGTCGAGCAGCAGCCCCTGTATTGATAGCGGCAGTGACACTGCACATTCACTCGATATGTACAAACATACTACAACTATAGACAGAACAATCGATGATGGTATAGTGGATATGGGCTATCACCATATTTTGAGTTCCAGTTTGGAGAGTGACTTTAATTACGATGGTTTCGTTGATTGCAATCCTGCCGGCCCCGACTATAGCAGGTTTCAGTTGCACTGGCTTGATATGAGTTGCGGATTTCCATACTGGTGTCATGAGAAAGATTTGAATAGGGATGGAATAGTTAACTTCATCGATTACGGAATTTTTACGAGCAATTGTGGTGAGAATGTTCAAATACCACTATCGCCGACAGGACTAACATACTCAGCAGCATACAGCGACCGGATAGACCTGTACTGGACAGATAATTCAGATAATGAGCTTGGTTTCAGTATAGAGCGTAGTACCGGCGGTGGAGATTTCTCTGAAATTGATACGGTTGATGAAGATGTTACAGGTTACAATAATATGGGCCTGCAGTCGCAAACGACATACACCTATCGTGTCTGTGCCTATAATGCAGCCGGAAGCTCGACCTACTCAAATGAAATTTCTGTGACTACTACTGGAGTTGGAGAGGAACCAAGTCCAGGTCCAGGTCCAATCCCAGGTGGTGACACAGAACCGCCTGACGGAAGCAGCACAATGGCAGGGTATCAAACGAATGCTCAGTGGGCGGTAGAGCCTTCCGAGACCGTTATGGATGTTGATGGAGATGGTGATCAAGAGCTTGCCCATACTATGACGGCACAGACGGCGGATGATACCGGTTACGGCGGCAATAATCCTTGTGAGTATTACTTCGAATACGTTAGTGGTCAGACTAATTCATCAGACAGCGGTTGGCAGAGTAGCCCGACTTTTTCCTATCCTGTAGGTGCTACTGGTTTAGAGGCTGCCTGGAGGGTGAAGGCCCGTGACGCGGTTGGTAATGAGACAGGCTGGTCGAGTGTTGCGTATGTATTTGGACCTCCGTTGTAGTTGATATTGTAGAAAGAAAGCTATAACGGTCCCGGGTTAAATTCCGGGGCCGTGTTTTATTTTAAGCTAATGAGAGGATGAGTTTATTGTTTGATTTTGTTTTTTAACGTCTGGTATCCGAAGTGTGTCATCAGGAGGTCGAGAATGGCGATAGCGGTGTAGTTTTCGGCGACGGGCCAGATTCTTGCGACGATGGTGGCGTCGCGTCTTGTGATGGCTTCGAGTGTTTTGTTTTCGAGAGTGTATTTGTCGATGGTCTTTTGCGGTATGGCAATAGTGGGTGTTGGTTTTATAGTAATTCGTGCGATGATTGACTGTCCTGTAGAGATACCGCCTGTAACCCCTCCGGCATTATTTGATTGGAATTTTACTTTTCCGTTTTCAGCTTTCATCTGGTCGTTTGATTGTGAGCCGGTCATATCTTTTACAGCGATGCCGGCGCCGACTTCGACGGCTTTTACTGCGCCTATTCCGAGCATTCTTCCGAGTTCAGCGTCGAGTTTTGCGAAGACGGGTTCCCCGAGTCCTGGGGGAGCACCGGTGACGATGACTTCGACGAGTCCTCCGGCGGAGTCGCCTTGAGCGGAGATTTTGTTGCAGGCGTTTGTCATTTCATCTGCGGCATCGATGTCGGGGCAGTTGAGGATGTGGTGTATGCCGTATTGGTCTTTGATTTCATCGGGGTTTATTTTCGGAGCTTTTTGTTGGATTTGGTTGATTTGCTGTTCGACTTTGGCAAGGACTTTCATTTTTTCGAGGAATCTCATATCCATATTGATTCTTCCGTCATTGTAAATTTGCTGGTAGAATGGGTCGTAGTCACGTCTGAATTTTTTGTACTGGTCGGAGCTTTTTTTTACTTTTTCGTGTGTGACATCCGGACAGTGGACTGAAGCGAGTTCTTTGATATAAGCGAAGACGTCAATTCCACATTTTTTCAGGATTTTTTTTGCGATGCATCCGGCGGCGACGATGGTAGAGGTGTATCTTCCGCTGAAGAAGCCGGCTCCGATGGCGTCGTCATCCGGGCCATATTTCTGGAAGGTGGCATAAGAGGCGTGTCCCGGTCGGGGTGTTCTGTTGGTGTCCTGGTATTCCTTTATATGTTTGAAGTGTCTGTCGAGGTTTGGAATGAGGATGACCAGTGGTGTTCCGTTAGTGTGGTTTTTGTTGCCGGCGTCCGGGACGGTGTCTTCTACGTTTATGCCGGAGTATATTACGGGCAGGTCCGGCTCTTTTCTTGGGCTTGAGAGTTCGTCAACTCCCGGTTTTCGCAGCAACAGGTCGCCGTAGATTTCCTGTTCTGTTATTGACATACCTGGGGGGTTTCCGTGTATTATTGATGTAAGTCCTTCCTGGTATGAGCCGCCGGCGACGGTTACCTGGAAGTTTCTTCCGAAGTGGCATGCGAGCATAATTTATCCTCCTGTTGGTAAAGAGTATTTTTTATTCTTTCAATGCGTTTTTTAGCAGGGGTTAAAGTTACGCAAAAAACGGGAATTATTCAAGGAAAAAAATTGGAATCCTTAATATGGGCTGATACCGTTTTCTTCAGGTCAGTACCGGAGTGTGAAAACGTCAGGAGAGTTTGTGGGCATTGCGCTTCTGGTGAGGAGAGGGTAGGAGCAGCCGGGATTCTCTATGGAATTTCCCCCCAGAGGGATAATGAGATTGGAGATTATAGTGTGATTCCCAAGCGGTATGCCTTGTTTAATTCCTTTTTATTATTTGCGATTTCCGCTCTCTGGTAGGCAGTGGCCAGGAGCTTGCCGGCAAGCTGCATGCCCAGATAATTCAACGAGAGCCGGAACATTTGAAGTAAAGCTTTACAGGCAGTAGGTCCTTCTTCGGAAGGGACGACTAAGACGGCTTTTTTGCCCTGTAGTTTCTTACTTGCGATGAAAGGGCGCATACGGTCGATGAGCAGCTTCATCTTTGCGGTTGGGCCGTACCAGTAGATTGGGGTGCCGAAGATGAGCAGGTCCGCATTCTGCATTTTCGGATAAATTTTTTGCATATCATCCTGGAGGCAGCAAACGTAATCCTTCTCTTTGCAAGAGCGGCAGTCGATGCAGCCGGATATTTGATAATCGTAGAGATAGATTTTTTCGCCTGTATGTCTGTTCTGTCGAGCTCCCTCCAGAAGCTTATCGACTAAAATGTCAGTATTGCTTTGTTTTCTGGGGCTGCCAATTAGCGCTAATATATTCATTTGTAATTTCCCTTTTATGATTGTCCAGTCGTCCTGAGACGTTTGGACTGAAGCTCATTTTCGAATAGATAGCTCTTACCATCAAAATCCAATTCTTTTATTTCATTTCGCCCACACCTGATGGCAGAACGATGATGGAGTTTAGCGGCAAAGAGCTTTGCCAGGGCGAACCAGATGCTTCGTCATTCCCTTCAGGTGGATTACGAGCGACCTTTGAGGCTCGCGGC
>JAUVVQ010000047.1 GCA_030604525.1 Phycisphaerae bacterium
GTCCCAGTTCTTGAGGTTATTAAACGGGTATTTTGCTCCCAGATGCTTTAGGGGGCAGTCCCTTAGTAAAAGATTATTTGACAAAGCCCAATAATGTGGTATAATTAATAAAATACAAAAGATTAGGAAATCTTTAGTCCGCAAAGGAAGACTACTAACCTTTGTGGCTTTTTTGTTTGGTTCTTTACCTAAAGGAGTAAAGATGAAAAAACCACTAAAGACTTCGCCTGAGGGCAGGAAATGCATGTTTCCGAACTGCACGCATATCTTGAGTATCTATAACCATGAGGCTTACTGTCGTATACATCGGGATAAGGTGTCACATGAGCAAAAACCTAAGATTCCATATCATCATGCTGTATAAACCGATATTAAGTATAGTATAGAAAATTGAAACTCCCCCGAAGATGCTATCTTCGGGTTTACGCCCTGAAAAGGGCGTTTCTTTTTTGCGCTAAACTTTTCTTTACATTTTTATTCCTCAAAACTATTTGCCTTCTTCAATGGCGATTTCGTCGTCCATCAGACCGTAAATGCCTTTGGCCAGCCGACGTGGGTTATGAATTAAAACAAGTTACTTAAAGGCTTCCATTCATTGTTAGATGGAGTTATGTCGTCATAATCCGAAGAATCACAATATTTATAGATTCCATCAGCAAAACGCACAATCCCACCAACAAAGTTTTTTCCAAGATTTTGCAACTTATTAGCAAGCCCTTTTGCTCTGCCTTCTGTCCTTAATGTTTGCCCAAATTTTGTATCAAAGATGCCGAAACGACCATCGGACAGTTTTATAATCCAATCGGGATAGAATAACTTATCATTTTGCTCTGTTGTATTGAAGTACTTCAAGGAGAAATAATCTTTTCCGCTGTCACCGTTTTTAAACCACCAATGGACTTTTTCTGAGTTATCCATATATTTGATGAAGCTAAGCTCATTATCTCGGCCTGAATAATCTTTTTTTAAATAGCATTCTTGAAGTATACAAAGAGATTGTTTTACCAAACTAAAATCATCTGTAAATGAATATGTATCTTTGATTCTAAAAACAGGGGATTCAAGTTTTTCAGCTTTGCTCTTTCTGTCCTCAAGAATTTTATCTAGAGTTGGCCTATAGTCTTTCAGGGCCTTAGTTATGGCTGGCCTAAAAACGCTATGCGCATCTTTCATTATGTCATTAATAAATATTTTATAAAATTGAAGGCTATAAAGCCTTAAAGATTTTCTCGACCACACCCTTAAAGCACTTTTCAAAGGACTCCATGAACGAGCAATATTGGTAATCTTTGCTTTTTCGTCGGTTTGTTCTGTCAAAATATTATAGCAGTAATAATTAAACAATTTTTCAATATCATTCACTGAAAGCTCTAAATTATATTCTCCGCCTTTCATGCGAAAATCAAAGCTCATCTGGTCAATGTTTTCAAATTGTGCATCAACTACAAGTCGGTCAGTTAACTTAGGATCTAAATTCAAACCCTTTGCTTTAAGCTTTTGAAGAAGTTTCTCTAAAATATCATCAACAGTTAAATCAAAAAATGTATCCATAGATTCAATAAAACTTTTTTGAAATGCTGCTGAACTTGCTAAATCTCCGTAATCGACTCTGGGTATAAAAGCCGATTCAAGCTCAAAATCTTTTATATCTTCTTTGAATTTATCTTTAATACCTGTAAAAATAGTTTCAGGCTTATTGCCAACAACAGTTTCTATGTCTTTAATTTCATCCCTGTGATAATTTGTGTAAAGAAAACCAGTTCTTAAATCCGGAGTATTTTTAAAATCTTCCTTATTATGTGGCTCAGACATCCTTAATATTCGGCCAACTGTCTGTGCATAAAAGGTTGAACTGGTAATTTCCCGAAACATAGCTAAAACATGAGCTCTTGGGCAATCCCATCCTGTTCCAGCTGCCTGCTTAAAAAGCAGAAATTCAATTTCATCATCATTATCAGAGATGAACTCAAGATTTTTTTTGTTCTTATCGAACCAAAGAGCAACTTTTGCATCTATATCAACACCATGATTCTTTAAAAAATCCAAAACTATATCTTCTTTTTTCTTTTCGCCGAGGTCATGCAATCTATGGTCATCATTCGGCAACTGAATCATCATCAAGGGATTAACTTTTTTGCCAAGAGCCTCAAACTGCTGTCTTAATTTTTCTCTTGTGGTCATTCCGAGTTTCAAGAGAATCTCATCAAGGTCGATCTTGCCATATCTCTTTAATTCTTCTTCTGTCTGAACAACAATCTTTTCTTTTATCAATCCCTGCTCAACAACATCCTCACGTTTGACATAAACAAATCCCTCACGCCCCTCTTCAATATCTTGGACACGTGGTTCATGATCAGGTGTTGCTGAAACATCAATAACTATTCTCGGATTGACTTTATTAACAATTTCCCGAGCAAGATCAGTAGTTTTATGCATATGCGACTCATCAATTACAAGGATAATTTCTCTGCCGTCACTGTGAGTACTTTCAATTACATCCTCAAAATAATAACCGGTTTCTTTTTGTTCTTCTTCATTTTCCGGTCTTCGCAATTTTCTGTTTTCAGCGGAACGTGAAACAAGTTTTTGCCAGTTTATAAATAAAATATCATTCTTATAAAGCTTGCCCCTGTTAAAGTCCTCAATCGTCAATAACTCATTTTTCAAGGTATTTTCAAAATAATCCACGAATTTCTTCTTACTCTGCATTGCAAGGTCGTCGCTGAATGTAATCCAGATAAAAGCCTTATCTTCGTCCCAATCGGGAAGATTGTTGAGTTCGTTGATAAAGGAAGACATCATAAAAGTCTTACCGCTTCCGGTAGGTGATTTGAACACCAGCAGCAATTGCCTGTTTCCTGTTCTCCACAGTTTCTTAAAACTGATTACCAGTTTATCTACCGCATCACGTTGAAAACCTAATGGGCTGAGAACACTCATTCTATTCATCCCAAATTGTAAATACTCTTATAAATTTCAAGTATTGGCTGAGGTATCGTTTTAACTTTGACTTCATTAATATGCTCAAATTCTTCTATAAACTCCTCATCGCCCCAGCTAAATATATAGACAGTTACAGGGCATTCAAGTTTTTCTACCATAGAGACAAACTTATTAAACTCATCAAGCTCCTCTCTAAAATATACTGCTGTGTATCTTTCATTATTCTCAAAAACCTGCCAAAAACCATTTTCTTTAACTTTGTAGAGAGTATTTTCCGCAATTGCCAGCAAATCCCCGGCCTGATGTGCAAGCTCTATTTTATCCTGATCTGTAGCATTTATGACATTATTTTCGCCTATAAAATCAGTCTTATAGTATTTTAACGAATCTCCATAACCTTCATTATTATTCCATCCCTTAAGTACATTTCTTATTCTAGGATAACAAATATCGGTGCAAATTGATTCTTCGTCATCAGTGCATAAAATGAATTGCCTGTTTCCTTTATCAATATTATTTAAGTCCAAAACTGCATGTCCTGTTGATCCAGAACCAGAAAAGAAATCTAGTACGATTGCATTTTCATTTTTATGCAAATTAATTAAGTGCTTAAGCATTTTTATTGGTTTTTTCCCCGCTCTAAATCCCACACCACCTTCATGTCTAATATTACCAAAATCTGCACTATAGTCATAAAAATTTATGATTGGTTTTTCCTTTGAGGATTTACCATATTGTTTTATTTCTGATCTTCTTTCGTTTGGTATACCTGAATAAAAAAGACCTTTTGTTGCGTTTTTCCTTTTTGGACCTGTGAAATATCTAAATCCAAGACCATCTTCACCAATACCATAAACTTTATATAAATTTCCCAAGCCATCTATTTTTTTTCTGTTTTCTAAATAAGAATGGAAAAACTTACCTGATGTATTCCCTTTCAGCACACTACCTGTAGCCCACGTAGCTTTCAATAAATCAATATTTCCGACAACTTCTTCAGTAATGTCATATTCATCTTTGGAAAATAATATAACTTTTTTCCCTCCCAAAATAAGTTCTTTCCCTTTTCCTTTTTCTTTTATTCTAAACCTAAACTTATTTAAATCATATTCTTCTTTAGGTTTATTAGGTTTGAAAATATGTTTGTTCTTAGAATATATTAAAACTAGTTCTATTAGCTTTTGAAAGTCATCTTTTTCATTCAAAGATTTTTCTGCATATCGAACTTGAATATAAAAAATATCGAGTAAATTATTTTCTCCAAATAATTCGTCACACATTAATTTGAGTTGAGAAAATTCATTATCATCGATTGAAATCAAAATTAATCCGTCTGGTTTTAATAAATTTTTCGCTATTTCAAGCCTTTTTTTCATAAATGATAGCCAATACGAATGTCTGTAAGGATGGTCCTTGGGAACCGTTGTTCCATCTGGAAATTTATCAATTATTCTCTTATCTTTATAACTAAATCCATCATTCCCTGTGTTATAAGGAGGATCGATATAAATTACATCAATTTTACCTTTGTGTGTATAGTTCAAGCAGGTTAAAGCATGATAATTATCACCCTCTATCAGGATATGAGTTGTTTTGTCGTTATCGTTTATAATTGCTTTCTCCGGGATTTCTCTGAGAATAGGAAGTTTATTTTCGACATCATCTTCAAACGCCTCTGGAACATCCATCCAAACAAGGCCGAATTTCTTCTTTTTTATGCTATTTTTGAGCTTAGCTATTTCTTTTTGAAGCTCTTCAACCTTACTTTTCGAGATTTCTAATTTCTCCGCCATATCACTGTTTCCCGAATTTGTTTACGGTCAATAAACTCAAGCAATGTTACTACTTAAGGCCGACAAATACAATCATATTTTATGCGATAAAAAATGAAAACAAACCGTCTTCGCTTCGCTACGCCGTGTCAGGGCGTAGTCTTCTCGTCTCGGTGAAGGCGTTTCCGGGGTCACAGAAAGAATAAAAGCGCCGAGCCGTAGCTGGCAAACACAGCCCGAATCAGCGTTTTATCACTTGGTGTTGTCAACTCGAGGTCCTCAAGTTCTGACGTACTCTACAAACATAGTGACCGAACAGAGCGATTTGTCTACCGGAATTTTGAAATTTTTCGTATCCCGTGCAGCATCGGTTCAGATTGACATCAGCAAAACAATAGAGTAAAAAGGCAAAAGAGCGTGGATAGTGAATCGTGAATAGTGAATCGAATCACGAACGATGAACCACAAGGCACGAATTATGAATATAATCGCGGTAGATATCGGTAATACGAATATTGATATTGGCCTTTTCCTCAATGGTAAAGAAGAGTTTATCAAATCCATTCCCGGCGAAGCCCGGGCAAAACTGACAGCGTGTTTCAAATCCGGCTGGCAAAAAATCCCCATTTCCAAAAGCTCAAAAGAAAAAAAACGCGACGGCGTAATCGTCGTCAGCAGCGTCAAAACCGCGTGGACCAAAAAAGTCCAACAGATTGTAAAGCAAACCCTCGGTGAAAAGGTATTGATTATAGGCAAGAACATACCGCTGCCGATGCCTTTGTTGGTAGACGAGCCGGGCAAAATCGGCACCGACAGGATAGTATCAGCAGCAGCGGCTTACGCCGTCGTCGAAGATGCGGTAGTCGTTGCAGATTTCGGCACCGCTGTAACTATCGACCTTGTTGACGAAAGGGGCATCTTTCTGGGGGGAGTTATCTGCCCGGGCTTTGAAATCAGCGCCGACGGCCTGAAGAAAAACACCACCCAACTGCCTAAAGTAAAAGTCACCAGACCAAAAGCACCGTATGGCAAGACTACCAACCAGGCCATAAACTGCGGGCTGTATTATTCCGCTGTCGCAACACTGCAGGAAGTAATCAGGCGTTATGCCGAAAAAATAGGCAAATGGCCTCACACAGTGCTTACCGGTGCAGCCGCCGAAGTTATAAAGGACGACTGTGAGTTCATCGACTCCTATGTGCCGAACCTTGTGGTAAAAGGCATAGCTTTAGCTTACCGAAAATATATCGAAAAGAAGGGGTAAGGCGCTCGGAGCTACTCAATGATATCAATAACGGTGCCAAATATTTTCTTTAACATCTGGTTCTGGTACGCTTTCATGGCTATTGTCATTGCAATTCATTTTTTCTGGGGTAAAACCCCATCCCCACCGAAACCAAGCAAATTTTTTGCTAAACACAAAAAAACTATCAACAGAATAATGGATGTCTGTATAATCTTATTTGTTCTGCTTTTCTGGTTAACAATGATGTCCCTTCCGATTGGAATCTTGGTTACCAGCCCATATGACCGCCCTGAACTGCGGGCAGAATTTTTCCACTTTGCCTTGCAGGCTTTCCTGATAAGTGCAATTTCCGCTTCAGGGTTGTCAGGTGCGTTTATTGGATTTCTCTCCACATTTCAATCAAACCTTACAAAAGTTAAAAGGAGCACTTTGCTTATCATTTCACTACTACCCATAGTGTTCACAATTCTGTTGTTATTGATTAACCACACAGAAAAACCAGAAGACTCCTGGTTAACCATCAAGTCCGGCCTTGGGAATTCGTTAGGTTGCTGGATAATCAACGGGCCGGCCATAATCTTAGGTAAACACTTCTTCCGGGTGGCATGGACAATCGGGTGTGCTTTGCGATTGGTATCAGGGGATTACCCAGGATAACTCGGAGGGTGTAATGAGTGTTTTCGCAGCAATAATGACAGGCAAAGGCATAGCTTTAGCTTACCGAAAATATATAGAAGAAAAAATGGAGTAGTCGTTGCCAAGGGGGTGAAAGATATGTATATTAATACCGTAAATAGTTTAGTATAGACTTGACCCACCCTTCACTTCGAATTTATTTTGAGGGTGCTAATATGCCACATAAATCAGCAGAGATAATTACAACGGCTGTAATACTGTCTATGGCTACATTCAGCATCGTATCTTGCAAAAAACAAGAACCTCCGGTAAGGACAAAAGCACCAGAAGCAACCAGAACAGCTTGCTCAGATGATGTAAAAGAAGAACAACTCGACCCTAGGCTGCTCACTATGCAAGGACGGAAGCTTTCCAGCGAAGAGGTCAAAAAACTCGAAGAAAAGCTTGAGGCAGTCCCCCACGATTTGACCTCGAGGACAAAGTTACTCGGTTGGTACTCCCAGAAGAGATTTTCTTCGGAACCTGCGCATAAGGCACGTCACAAACATATACTATGGCTTATTCAAAACCACCCTGATGCCCAAATTACCGGTACGCATGATGTTGGTCTCGACCCTGTACTGGACAAGGAGGTTTACTATGAAGCAAAAAAGCTATGGCTTAAACAGAGTGAAGCTCATAAGACAAACACGGCTGTACTCGGCAATGCGGCCAACTTCTTTTTCATTTACGAGAAGGACATAGCCGAGGAACTCCTCAAAAAGGCACAAGCCCTCGAGCCGGAAAATCCCAAATGGCCGGAGGAGCTTGGACAGCTCTACAGACTTGGCCTAATCGGCAAATCCACGAAGTCAAAAACAGAAACAGCTGCTGAGGCCCTAAGGCAATTGGAGAGATCCCTAACCCTAACTACCTCTGAGCGAGAAAAATTCTATAAGCTTACAAAACTTGCTAAGGTAGCGTTCGAAGCCAGCGAGATGAACAAAGCAGAAACTTATGCGAAAGATTTATTGGCTCAGGCAACACAGTACAAAAACGACTGGAATTATGGTAATGCTATCCATCACGGTAATATCATCCTCGGTAGACTTGCCCTAATGTCAGGAGATTTAGATAACGCCAAAAAGCGCTTAATAGAGGCAGGAAAAACACCAGGTTCACCACAACTCAATTCTTTCGGTCCAAATATGACACTTGCAAAAGAATTACTGGAAAAAAACGAAAGAGAAGTTGTTATACGATACTTTGAACTTTGTGCCAACTTTTGGGAAATGGGGCAGGATCGTTTGAAGGATTGGACGGCAATTGTTAAAGAAGGAAGAATGCCTCATTTCCAGATGAATTTGCAATACTGATATTATTTCAAGCAACAACCTGTTTAGCTTTGTCGCAACATGAATAGCCAATTGTTCTGCTATCCTCACCGCAGACCAGTAAATCACGAGCACATTCGTTACGGTAATGACAGGCAAAGGCATAGCTTTAGCTTACCGAAAATATATCGAAAAGAAGGGGTAAGGCGCTCGGAGCTACTCAATGATATCAATAACGGTGCCAAATATTTTCTTCCAAGAGTGGTTTTGGTTTGCGCTGTTGTTGGCCATTTTGTCTTTGGTCTATGTTGTAAAGAAAAAAGGCCCTACAATCTCTCTGAAACCAGACATGTTTTTTGTTAAACATAGAAAGCTTATCAGGAAGCTGGGGGACATTTTGATAATCTGCATTTTATTGTTTAGCGTTATACTGCTTATGTGTGTAGCTATACCTCTTGCTGTTAAGAGTATACTTACTGCACCACCGGAGCCTGAAAGCCGAGCAGTATACCTCCAAGCAACCTGGGCACTTTTTTTGATGGCTGCTATTTGCCTCTCAGGTTTTTCAGGCATGCTTGTTGGTTTGCTTTCAGTATTTCAATCAAATCTTACAAAACTGAAGCGAGTCATTCTGCTTATCGTATGTCTTTGGCCTATAGTGCTAACGGTTTTAGCGGTCGTGAACGAACTTGCAAGAGGCTATGGGTTAATCAAGCTGGGGTTAGTATCGTCATTTGCATGCTGGATTGTCAACGGCCCGGCTGTACTCACTGGTAGCCCCTTCTTTAAGATACTGGAAGCGTTTATAAAAAAACTCTACCGGGTATTCAGCATAGCACCAGGGAGCCGCAGGAAATAATTTGTATTATGATATTGATACTGTTATGAGTACATTCGCTGCAGTTATGACCGGGCAGGGAACCGGTGCAATATCGACCATCCAGGTTTTCGGCAAAAAGGCCAAAACCATCATAAAAGAAGTATTCAAACCGGCCGGCACAAAACCAGCAACATTTAAAGCCGGTGAAATTCTGCTCGGCCAAATTGTGGACGGCACCAAAATCATCGACCAGGTTACAATCGGCTGCGAGACAGCTCGCAGCTTCGCCATAAACTGCCACGGCAATCCGCTCATCGTCGTTGATATAATGCAACTGCTCGGCCGACACGGAGCCACACTGCTAACTGCAGAACAGCTTTTAAGCAAAATCCTGTCCGCACAAAAACAAATCAATACAATTGCTATCGAAGCCAAACTGGCCCAGCCCAAGGCCAAAACAATCGAAGGCACTAAAATAATTGCAAATCAAATCGATGCAGGCTTGAGCAAAAAGGCAACAGAATGGATTGAGAATATAAAAACAATATCTCTTAATGAAATTAGAAGTGGAGCCGAGCGGATACTTGAAACGAGCAAGACGGCAAAACTGATTATATACGGCTGTAAAGCGGTAATAGCCGGCCCGCCAAACAGCGGCAAAAGCACATTATTAAACTGTCTTTGCGGCAGGCAAAAAGCAATTGTTACCGATATTGAAGGAACAACGCGGGACTGGGTTACAGGCCAATGCCAAACGGATTCGCTTTCCATAGAGCTAACCGACACAGCAGGATTGGGTGAAAAACTTTCAACAACACCTAAAGACATTGTTGAAAAAAAATCCCGGGAAAAAAGCATTCAGATTTTAGAAGAGGCCGACATCATCCTGCTTGTGCTGGACAACGGCCAGCCGGCAGGCCAACTCGACGAGAAGCTGCTTGAGAAAATCGCCGGCAAAAAAGTCCTGACAGTGCTAAATAAATCCGACCTGCCAGCCAGACTGGATTGTGGCAAACTGCCAAGGTTTTTGAGCGACACGGTTCTCATAAGTGCTAAGCTCGGCACCGGAATTGAAAATCTTTTTGAGAAAATCCGGCAGATTTGCAGCGTGGTTGGTTTTGATTTGCGGACGGCGGTTTGCATAACCAGCCGGCAGGAGAACCTGCTAAAACGACTAAGCAGCGTAAAATCCAAAGAACAGGCAACTTCAATCATAACAGAGTTGTTAAACGGCCAGTTGCATGTATAATCTTGAAGTATGACTGTACAGGACGCAAAATTGACGCCTGCGATGAAGCAGTTTCATCAGTTCAAGCAAAAATACCCCGACTGCATACTGTTTTTTCGCATGGGCGATTTCTACGAGACCTTTTACGACGACGCAAAAACCTGCTCGCAGGTGCTCGGCCTGACCCTGACAAGCCGAAGTAAAGGCAATAATCCCATCCCATTGGCTGGTGTGCCTTATCACGCCGTCGATGGGTATCTTAAAAAAATGCTTCAGGCCGGCTACAAAGTCGCAGTATGCGAGCAGGTAGAAGACCCAAAGACAGCAAAGGGTATTGTCAAACGCGACGTCGTGCGAATTGTCACTCCCGGCACACTCACCGATGATATGCTGCTGAAAGCCAAGGAAGACAATTTCCTTTGCGCGGTCAGCTTAGGGACAAATACCATCGCTGCAATTAGCTGGGTCGACATTTCAACCGGGCACTTTTTCATCCAGGAGCTGCCGGAAAAGAAACTGCTCGATGAGCTGCTGCGGCTGTGCCCTGCTGAATGCCTGCTTGCCGACAGGAGCGGCGAGCTGTTTGAAGCTGAGACAAGGAAACTGGCCAGAGATATTACGCAGTTGACCGGCACCGTTGTAACTGAACGGCCTGCCTGGTATTTCGACCCCTACCAGGCAAGGCAGCGTCTGCTGAAGCATTTCGGCACCGCAACACTGGAAGGTTTCGGCATCAGCGACAACGATGGCGGCATCCGCCCCGCCGGTGCCATTATCGAATACCTCAATGAAACACAAAAAACCACGCTCGGCCATATCTCAACCATAAAAAGAATCGACCGCAAGAAATTTCTGCAAATCGACCCAACGACGCTGCGAAGTCTGGAAATCCTGCGGACCATTCGCACTGAAAGCCAAAAGGGAACACTGCTGCACTGTCTCGATGAAACCCTCACGCCGATGGGCGGCAGGATGTTCAGGAACTGGCTGTGTATGCCGCTGTGCGACGTCGGTGCCATAGAGCTGCGCCAGGATGCTGTCGAAGAAATCAAAGAAGCTAATACCAGATTAACCGACATTCGCAAATTGCTTTCAACTATATCCGACCTGGAGCGAATCGCAGCTCGCATCAGCACATTTCGCGCAACGCCGAGGGATTTGGTAGCCCTTGCAGCAACCCTGCGACGAATACCGCTGCTGCGCGATACTCTGCAGGCATCGGAAGCCGACCTGCTTTTACAATTGGCCGGCCAATGCGACAGTATGAGCGAACTGGCTGATTTACTTGAATCTGCAATTGAGCCGGACAGTCCGGCACATCTCCGCGACGGCGGCGTTATAAGGAGCGGCTTTTCCGAAGAACTGGACCGGCTGCGTTGCATTTCCAAAGACGGCCTGAGCTGGCTAAAGGATTATCAGAAGAGCCAGGTCGAGCGAACCGGTATCGCAAATTTAAAAATCGGCTATAATAAAGTATTCGGCTATTATATCGAAATAAGCCGCTCATCAGCGGATAAGGCCCCACCTGATTATGTCCGAAAGCAAACCATCAAAAACGCAGAGCGATACATCACCGATGAATTGAAAACATATGAAACGGAGGTGCTCGGCGCCGAGGAGAAGGCCCTGGAATTGGAGCAACAGCTTTTCGAGCAGTTGCGTCGCCAGGCCGCTCAATACGTAAGCCGACTGCAGGCGCTTGCCGCAACAATAGCGCAGTGCGACTGCCTGAGTGCGTTGGCGTATCTGGCCAGGCGGCGCAATTACATCCGCCCAAAGATAACGAACGGCACCGAACTTATCATAAATGAAGGCAAACATCCGGTTCTGGCAGAGGCGCTCGGAGCGGAGTTTATACCCAACGATATTGAGCTTGGTGGTGAAGCTGGCGATTTGCTAATTATCACCGGCCCGAATATGAGCGGCAAGAGCACATATATAAGACAGGTGGCGCTTCTGGTTTTGATGGCACAGGCCGGCTCGTTCATCCCGGCAAAAGAGGCAACAATCGGGCTGGTCGATAGAATCTTTACCAGAGTGGGTGCTTCCGATGAGTTGGTTCGCGGGCAATCCACCTTTATGGTGGAAATGACCGAGACAGCCAACATTATCAACAATGCCAGTGAAAGGTCTCTGGTTGTCCTGGATGAGGTCGGCCGGGGCACAAGCACTTATGATGGGCTGGCGCTGGCCTGGGCGGTTACCGAACACATTGCAAATAAAATAAAGTGCCGAACGCTTTTTGCCACGCACTATCACGAACTAACAGAACTGGCGGAGCTTTTTACAAATGTCAAAAACTGTAACGTAGCCGTCCGCGAATGGGCCGGCGAAGTGGTCTTTCTGCATAAGATTTTGCCCGGCGGAACCGACAAAAGCTACGGTATCCACGTGGCAAAGCTGGCCGGCGTGCCAAAACCCATTCTGGACCGAAGCGCCGAAATTCTCGAAGAACTCGAAAGCACCTTCCAAAAGGAAGCCACCGGCCAGCACCTGGCTAAACACAAAACCAAGGAGCCGGACAAGGATTTGTTATTCATCCAAAAACATAAATCCGTACTCGATAAACTGGGGTCGGTGGACATAAATAACCTTACGCCAATAGAGGCGATAAACCTGCTGAATCAAATAAAACAAGAAATTGACGAAAAGTAAAATTTTAAAAATTGGGATTTTGGGCACCATTTGAATTGGGTTTGATTGGGTTTGTTTTGCCCGAGTCCGAAGGCGTGGTTCATTTTCATAAGCCTTTGTTAATACATTAGTTATGTGCATTTTGCATTGTTAGAAATTGGGTTTGTTTTGCATACAATTAGTATTTAGTATCTCGTATTTAGTATTTAGCCGGTTGAGGCCGGGACGGCCGGCATTATTTATTGCCACAATGGTACAAGTACCTAAGGCACAAGTACCGCCTGTGGTGCAAGCTATGGCATAAATTTGGGCTTCGGTAGCCATGAGCAAAACCTTTCTTACTGATTAATCGTTTTTGGCGTGTATCTGCTGATACGTTCCTTGCGGGTCTCCGCTGCCTTCCCGCTTCCGGCGGGAGTTATTCCCCCTAATTTCATCCATATTATACCAAATTATGCGGATTTTTTCAATGAAAAAATTTCTAGATTCTGGATGCTGGTGAATAGTGAATGGTGAATAGCATCTAGCGAAGCCCTTCGACTCCTTCGGCTACGCTCAGGGCAGCGGGAAAGTCGTTAGTGAATAGTGAATAGTCGATAGAAGAATGAGATTGCCACCCTTCGGCTGTGCTCAGGGTAGGTTTTGAGGTTGAAGAGTGGCCTAAAAATCTGATTGACGGATTGGGGTTGACAAATTGGGAGGTTTTTGGTATTGTATGATTTTACAGATGGAGGAGGAGAGAATTTCCATGACGTTGTGGGAATTGTGGGTTTGGGCAAATGTATGGATGTGTTGATGCATTAATGAGTGGATACGTAGATGAGTGAATAAGAACAAATTAAAAGGTGGGGCAATCCCCACCATACGACTTATTCATATTTTTGTGTCTGTAGCTGGTGGATTGCGTCCACAAATAATTTCATGCTAAATTCCGCCAGTTGCTTTGAAGACAAAAGGCGTTCTGAAGAGTCAGACTTTTTCCATCCGAACTGAATTGTATCTTGGGTATCGAAAGAGAATATAAACTCATTCAGCATAACGGGTTCACTGGGATTCCATATGTTTGGGAACCCTCTTTTTCCTCGCCACGTCCTGATGAATAAATAAGCATCTTCAAGTGTGTTAGACCATCTGCACCCCCATCCATGAGCAAGAGTGATCCCACAACTGTATATGAGGAGAGTTTTTTCCGATGGAGGTTGATGTTTTTCGAACGTCCAACCAGTTTCGGTAGCAATTGTGTCACAGAGTGTTTGTAATTCCAAAAACAAATTATCTACTTCCTTGTTTGCTGCTTTGACTCCGTCATCAGAGTTCAGAAACGCATTTCTGGCCTTCATTCTTTCTATATCTCGTTCTTTTCTTTTGGCACGTTGAACAGTTGTCTCTTCTTTTGGAGTTCCTCCCGTCTCCTGGACTCTTGCTTCTATAACGCCAGCAGCAACATCAACACCCCAACGTTTAAGACCAATCCATATTTGTGTTTTTGGTAGCCACTGGGGGATTTGGGGCGAGGGCTCCATCGTGATAAAGAGTACAAAACCGTAGCCTTCTTCATATGCTCTGTTTCGAATCGCTGTTTGTTCAATTCGTGTCCAAGGCGTGTCTCCCCAGCCTTCTCTGTAAAAGACAACTACGATACGGGATTGTTTACAAAAAACTTCATTGAAAGTTTTTTCTCCATCCGTCCCAGCTATTTCTTTTTGACGGTCCGTATAAATAAACGTTGAAAGCCTTTCTTGGAGTAAATCGTGTATTTGAGTAGCCACGGATTCATCTTGCTCAAGAAAAGAAAAAGCAACATCATATTTGTAGTTTGTGTTATTTGAACTCATATTTTATTATTAGCAATCATAACCATGTAGTCAACAACTTTGCCCCATGCGGGCTAATTACCAATCGTATACTAGCTGAAACAGAGGAAAAAGTCAAGCGGTAAAAGGATTGAGATTGCTTAGGGTTGATGGCCTCGCAATGACCCACGCACCAAAATTACGGTAGGAGCTTATTTGGTGCGGGACAAGCGGGGCTAAATATTTTTTTGAGATTGCCACGTCGTCCGCCTTCGGCGGACTCCTCGCAATGACGGAGGGAACCCGGACAGGGAGGTAAGTATTTTCTTTTATGGGGGGTGTACTGGGATATAATAACTGCCGTAATGTTATACGAACGTAATAAAGGCAGAATTGGAAAAAACAGAGACAGGAGAATCAGATGAATCGCAGAACATTTCTAAAGGCCCTGCCGGCATTGTCGGTGCTGGCGGGCACAACGAACGGCTTTGCCCGGTACCTGCAACGGAGCAGGCCTTCAAATTACCCTCAGGCGGAAGAGAAATACGCGGCGGCAGGGGTAGCGTCCGAGCCGGCGGGGGAGCTGCAACCAATAGAGCTATTGAAACCGCAGAAAGAAGGGGGCAAGAGTGTGCTGGCGGCCCTGCAGGAAAGAAAGACTACGCGGAATATCAAGGCGGATAAACTCGAGCCGCAAATGCTGTCTAATCTTCTGTGGGCAGCGTTCGGAGTGAACCGAGAGAAGGCGTCGTTCGGAAAGGCGGGAAGGACGGCTGCATCGGCAAGCAACTCGCAGGAAATCGACCTTTATGTTGCATTGGCTGAAGGAGTTTACCTCTATGAGTCGGGTGGTCACCGTCTGATGCCCGTTGCGGCTGGGGACTTTCGGGCGAGGGCAGGGAGGCGGTCGGCGGGGACAGCCCCGGTGAACATCTTCTACGTTGTGGACCTGACGAGATACGATACGAGCAGGCGCCAGCCGGACCGACGCATCGGCGAGCCGGAGATACAGAAGTCCTATTATTATACCGCTACGGGTCTCATTGCCGGAAATGTTTACCTTTTCGCGGCCTCGCAAGGTCTGGCGGCGTGGTTCCATAATTGCAATAAGGAAACCACGGCGAAGGAGTTTAAGCTGCGGCCTGAACAGCGGGTGCTGTTCGCCCAGACAGTGGGTTACCCAGCGTAGAATAGCGGGAGTGAATAAGCAGAAAAGAGAGCGATGAAACGTAAGAAAAGCTCAGAAGTGAAACGCAAAAGCAAAGTTGCGGTAAAACAAATAAAATTGTCTGATGAAAAATTGTGTGAGCTTGCAAGGCAGAAACCGGGCGTCAGAGAAGCCCGCATAATCAGTCCTTCGGAGGTAGAAACTGCCGCCTGGGTTCGGCTGAAGTGCCAGTTTGGATGTGATTGCTTCGGGCAGTGCCTTGTTTGCCCTCCTTTTACGCCGACACCTGAACAGATGCGCAAGGTCCTGGATTGTTACCGGCGAGCAATATTGATACACTGCGACCCGGAGGCCGACGTAAAAGAGATAGTTGCTGAGCTTGAGCGGGACATTTTTCTACGAGGAGCGTGGAAGGCACTCGGCCTTGGTGCCGGGCCGTGCTATTTTTGCAAAAAGTGCAACGTCGAGCAGAGGCAATGTCGCTATCCGGAGCGGGCCCGGCCGGCAATGGAGGCCTGTGGAATTGACGTTTACACTACGGTCAGAAAGGCGGGCTTGCCTATAGAAGTTGTGCGAACAAGGCGTCAGTGCCCCAATTATTACGGCCTGATACTGGTCGACTAAGTCTGGCACGCCGAAACCAGTTCTTAAACTACTTGCGGAGATTCACGAACCGTTCTAATGCTGTTTACAAAAAAACTGTGTTGCCAAGGAGCTTTGCACCCGTAACATCCTCTCCAGCAAGCTTAGCAACAAAGCGTTTGAAATACTCATCATTCGCGGTACAACAGTTACTGTAGCGTTAGGTGCTGGCAGCTTGATAAGCTTGCCTAGCCACGTCTGCTGAAAAATTGCTTTAGATGAAATGTAATCAGGGCGCTTTGGGTTCTTTTACCGTTAGCGCTTTGGTTGTACCTTAATTCCTCTCGATGCTGGTTGTTTATCTTCCGGTTATTCCCGGATCATTAATTATTTGACAACCAGGTAAAGCTGCTTGAAGCTTTCTTATTCCTTCTTCGGTTATTCTCGTTCCACTAATATTCAGTGCGCGCAGAGAGCTAATCTGTGATAAGATACTGACACTTTTATCCGTTATATCAGTATCTGCTACGTTCAAATATTCAAGGCATTTCAAGGTAGTCAGGTAAAACATACCGGCATCTGTAATGTTTAGATTTATCGAAAAAGCAGTCACGCCTTGATTCCCTTTAGTCCTATGACTCCCAGTGAGAGATAGGTGTCTTAATTGTACTAAGCTACCTTGAGTAAGTTTTTAGACAATGGATCACGGAAGCGAAGTGTCAAATCGCTCTGTGGATTACTATTAAGTTCGTCAAAGACTTCGGCGATTGCTTGACGTAAAGAACTGGTATCA